>WGDP01000244.1 GCA_015493215.1 Bacteroidales bacterium
CGTTTATTAAGTTCTTGTACCTGATTGGCAAATTCAACGGTGGAGCTGTTCGACTCGTCAAATGTTTTAATTAATTCGTTGGCATTTTCAGCTACTTTGGCAACGCTTTCGGAGTAGCTTGTAGCGGCCGATAAATCCTGGGTCATAACTTTATTCAGTTTGTTAGCGGTTTCGGATGCACCTTTTAAGCTTGTTGCAAATTCTTTGGTGGCAAAAACAGCTTCATTGGCCTGTCCTATTTGATTGGCGGTTTCGGAGAGTTTGCTTAAGCCTTCACCTAACCTTCCCAGCACCTCATCGTTGACATTATTTTTTTCAAACATTTCATCCAGTCGTTGAGTGGGTGTTTTTCTTTGCTCCAAAACATTATCATTCACATCATCGCGATACATTCCGGCAAGTTCGGGATAAACGAGACTCCAGTCGGGTTCAACATGAGGTGGTTCAAATGCTGAAAGGAAAAAGATAACAGCTTCAGTAAGCAAACCTACCGTTAACATTTCGTTGGCACCGGGTAGGTGGATGATTTTAAAGAGTGCTCCTACCAATACGATGGACGCACCAAAACCATATACTTTAGCCATTATGTTTCTGTAAATTCTTGTGTGTGTGAAATCCATTAAGCCCATGATCAAATAATTTTATTGATTTTGTTATAAATTTAATTCAAATAATTGTTCTTATTAATGATAAACCCGTGAAGCTTTGCTTGGGTTATCGCCTTTGTTTCGTCCAAGGTATGGTTGAATACATCTGAACCCTATGTATGCCTTGGCTGTATCCTGATATTCGTAGGCACGAGTTGTGACCTGTAAATAATATTTAATATCTTTCCAGGAGCCACCACGAATTACTTTACGTTTCATGGCAGGCGGGTCGTCCTCTTTTGCATTATAGGTGTAGTTGGGGTTCATATCCCAGGTAAAGTTATAGGAGGATGGGTCGTAAGCCGAGTTTGTCCATTCGGCCACGTTTCCGGCCATGTCGTACAAGCCCCAATCGTTGGCAGGATAGTGTGCTACGATAACTGTACGTAATCCGCCATCGGCTATGTAATTTCCTCTGCGGGGTTTAAAGTTAGCCAAAAAGCATCCTTTTTCGTTAAGGGTATAGGGCCCGCCCCAGGGATAGGGATTAAGCTGGTAACCTCCTCTGGCAGCCCATTCCCATTCGGCTTCGGAGGGAAGACGAAATTCTGACAACTCAACACTGCCTTTTTTATGCTTGATATGTGAATTGAGCAATTGTGTTCTCCAAACGCAAAAGGCTCGTGCCTGACGCCAGTTTACACCCACTACCGGATAATTATCGTATGCAGGATGCCAAAAATATTTTTCAGTCATGGGGTCGTTAAACGAATAGGTATAATCGGCAATCCAGGCCAGTGTATCGGGATAAACGCCAATCATTTCGTTACGTACATAAACCGATCGATCGCGAAGTCCCTGCGGACGGTTTGCCAGTCCGGCATTACGATAGTCGCCCTTTTCGGAGAAATCTTTTTTAGCGGCAGCATGCAGGTCAACCCATTGATAGGTGTACATTAATTTACGGGTATCAATTTCGCGGCGGCGGAAAAATCTTTCGTTTTCAGGAAGATACATCTCTTCAAGTGCATCTCTTACATCCTGATCTTCGCTATCCCAGTTGATATCTGTTTTCCAGTTCAGGTAAGGGGGGTCGTAAACTTCACCGGTTTTTTCATTTTCTTCAATCAGAAAATCTTCGGGGTCAACATTTCCCAAAAGGGTTCTGGCAATTGAGTCGCGAACCCAGTTAACAAACTGGCGATATTCATTATTTGTAATTTCCGTTTCATCCATAAAAAAGCCTGAAACTGAAATTGTTTTCGGTTCTGCCAAATAACTTTTTGCGATGTCTTCATCACCGGCACCCATTACAAAGCTTCCCTGTGGAACAAAAACCATCCCGTAAGGGTCGGCCTGATAGAATGGTTTTGATGAAGTTCGTGCTCCAACTAATTCACCATTACCTGAGTTATTACAGCTTGCCAATAACCCGGCAACGAGAATGTAAAAAATCAACCTTTTCATACTTAACAATTTGATTTTATGTATCTTACCTTATTTTCCTTTTTTAACGAGCACCAAAAATAAGAAAATCTGCGATGTAACTTAATTTTGGGCTTAATATTTTCAATTACAAATACCGAGTGTTTTTATAACTGGTTTTTGAATGGTCACCTTTTATTTTAAAACAGTAGCTTAATCCTATTTCGTGCGACCCGGGCATACCGTATCTCATGGTATTGATATCATAGGAGTAGCTAATGTTGAAATCTCTAAACTTAACGCCAACCATCACGCCCACCGACTCTAAAAACCGATAGCTGACACCGGCGTAAAATCTGTCTTTGTACCTAACGTTGGCTGAAATAATATATTGCGTGGAGGCTAAATTACTCTCAATCATAAATCCCGGATCAATCTCGTAGTTTTGGTTGGAAAGAAATATCCGGTACATTCCGGTAAGAAACAGGGTGCGATCGGTTTTGTAACGAACCACCTGGTTATCGGAGGTACTTAAATTTTTTCCGTGCGATTCGAGCAGGTTAATAACTGATAATCCCACATAGTAGTCTTCAGTTTTAACAAATATACCGAGGTTGCCGTCAAAAATCATGGCTCCTTGTTCGGAGGAGAGTAAAATAGGGTCGCCCGACTGTTCCGGTTTTAGTTTTGAGAAATCAATGCTGTGGTTCATTAAGCTAACCCCTGCGCCAATGCCCACATCGGCAAATGAAAGCGAAGCATGAAACGAATAGGAAAGGTTAATGCCTACTGATTTTTCAAAACCCAGTTTATCCTGAATAATTGAACCGCCAAGCCCTCCGTGTAAAACTTTCATGGGTGAGTTAATGGTAACAAGGTAGGTTTCGGGAGCAACTTTATTGCCTTCGCTATCGGTAAAACCTGCCCACTGCTGACGCATCAGGCCGTTTACGCAAACACCGTCACCCATTCCGACAAATCCCGGATTAATATAAGTAAGGGTATTATTATATTGCGTAAAAGTTGAAAGCCCCTGCCCGTAAGCAGTTGCAGAAACAACAATTAGAAAAACAATACTGTTGTAAAACTTTTTAAAATTCAATACTCTGTTCTTTTATTTTTCCTTTTATTAACGCAGGCTAAAGTATAAAAATTATAGTTTGATAAACCTTTTTTTTATTTTATTTCGCTGTATTGACACCGTTAATCATTTGTACGTTGCAAAGAAAAGCTAATTTATTACACCTTACAACAATTTATATTCGTCCAAAACAACATATTCGGGGCCATGAGGATGCAGAATACTTTCGTATAAAAAAATCTCATGTACATTTATTTTCTGAAAAAACACCTCTTTATATAGGTTGATTGACTTTTGAAAAAACGTCTTATCCTGCACTTGTTTAATTCGTGCAAGGGTTAGATGCGGTACAAAGTTTTGCCGGTCGTTGGGAAAGCCGGCTTGTTCAAGTTCAAATCTCAAATTATTTCCCAATCTGATAAGATGTTTGTCGTTGTTAATGTTTACTCTGATGATACGTGGCCGGTATGTGCTGCCAAAAATGCCAATTCCTTTTAAATCGAAAGAAAATGAATTTGTGGAGTCGGTAACATTTTTGATTGTTTTTGAAATGATATCAATTTTATCTTCGGGTGTTTCGCCAATAAATTTAAGGGTAAGATGAAAAAGGGATGCATCAACCCACTTTATTCGACCCCGGTTGCATCGGGCTTGCAAATCGTTACAGGCTTCTAACAAAGTTTGGTTGGGATAAATGTTAATGGCAATAAAAAGTCGTTTCATAAACCTTAAAAATAAAAAGCAAAAATGCATAAAATAATAAACGGGTTTGATCAAAATTTTTATTGCATGAAAAAACAAATTGTTATATCTTTGCCGCCGCAATTAAAAAAATTGCAGATGGGGGATTAGCTCAGTTGGCTAGAGCGTTTGACTGGCAGTCAAGAGGTCATCGGTTCGATTCCGATATTCTCCACTCAAAGGAAAGGTTATTAATCAATAGGTTAGTAACCTTTTTTTATGTCTTTTACTCTCCTTTACGGTTTATCCCTTTCTTTTTACAATGACTTTTTATCATTATAGGAATGACTTTTACAATGACTTTTTACAATTTAACGTAAAATGGCAAAGTGTAAAATTATTGTAAGAAAGAACACCACTTTAAAAAATGGTAGCTATCCGGTTGTAATTAGATTATCGCATCTAAAGTTATCGCAAACCTATATCCGGTTAAAGGGTTTAGAGGTTTCCAACCTTAACCAATGGGACAATGATTTGTGCAGGTTCACTAAAAAGAAACCAAACTATAAATTACTCAATCAGGAGTTAACTAAAATAGAGAATAGAGCAGATGAAATATTATCCCTGCTGCTGCTACAAAATAGGTTCTCTTATGATACTTTTAGAAAGATGTACAACGGTACGGATAAGGTTTCTAATAGTGTAATTGATTCCTTTATGAATAAGGTATCAGAACTAAGGAAAGAGGGTAAAGAATCCACAGCAATTTATTACAATAGTTGTATGGTTGCACTATTGGAAACAACCAAAGGTAAAAAGATATTATTCAATGATATTAACTACTCTTTCCTTAAATCATTTGAGAACTACTTTCTATCCAAAGGAGTAAAAAGCAACACCATTGCAGTATATCTAAGAGGTTTAAGAAGTATAGTATATGAATATTACAAGACTATCAATAAACCTAAACCAAA
>WGDP01000245.1 GCA_015493215.1 Bacteroidales bacterium
ATTATTGTCCATTTACTTTCCTTTTATAGAATTTAACATTTCTTTTTCCAAATCGACCTCTGCCGTAACCAAAATACATAGCCCCAGCAAAATAAAGCACAGCAAAGCTACTTAATATGACTATTATGTCAATATTTTCAAAACCATTCCATATAAATGATACATGTTTGATAAAATATTCTATTCCAAGAATGAACCAAACAGTAGCAAAAAATCTACTTATTATTTCGTTTATTTTAGATACGGAATAAGTCTTTTTTTCTGTTATTATTTTGTAAAGAGGCCCCGTTACTTTATCTTCCAACATATCAACATGATTTTCCCAATGTCTTTGCCATGTTTTACTACCTTTATTTATAAATACCCAAGCTAACGAAGAAATAAATCCTATACAAATAACAGTATAAAGAATTTGTGGGTTTTTTTCATATTCTTTTGAGCTTAAAACAGCAAAATATCCAGCAAAAGACGCAACTTGAAATGCCCAAAAGTAGTTAGCTCTTTTCCAATAATTTTCAATCTCAAAATTTTTAGCTTCCCAAGCTTTATCATATGTTGATTTAATTTTTGCATCGGATTTACCAGCAATAAATATTTTTTTATACTCTTCTTTTGATATTTCTTCTACATTGGCAGGTTTATACGTGTAGAAGAATGTTAGAAAATTTTTTAAAAATGTTATAATCTTTTTCATAGTTTCGTTTCATTGTTAATATGGCATACAACGGTTTGGCTACGCACCGTAAGGGGGATTTAATAACCAATTTTCAAATGTATCAAATATTTTGATTGAACGAGCAAAACTTTCAATTTACTTCCGAACCCCTTATGGTGTGTAGGCGGTGTTGTGCACACGCAATTCCGCTGCTCGTTTTACTGCTTCTAAGATTGCTAAAGCTTCCAAGTCCGGGAGTTTATATAAAAGTCTAATTTTTGATGGTTAACGGAAACCCTAGCGAAGCATATTTTTTCTATGTCCAATGTAGCAAATTGCGGAGATGAAAGCAGGCGGCAGCAATTTTTCTTTTTTGTCCGAGACAATTTTCCGGCACAATAATTTTTTTATTCAGTTGGGCGAAGCGCGACAACTAATTTTTCATAGGAGCCGCCTGGAATGAACGACCGAGCCAATTTCTAATCAAATATTTTTTAGAAACTAAACCCTCTAACTCTAATATTTTTTTTCTCTAAAATAGCTAAGGCGGGTGCTGGTGCACAACGGTTTTGGCTACGCACCGTAAGGGTGATTTGCCACGAATGCTCAAATGTATCAAATATTTTGATTAGACGAGCAAAACTTTCATTTTACTTCCGAACCCCTTATGGTGTGTAGGCGGTGTTGTGCGATGATGTTTTCCCGATACTCGTCTAACTGCTTCTAAGATTGCTAAAGCTTCCAAGTCCAGGAGTTTATACAAAAGTCTAATTTTAGTTGGATAACGGAAACCCTAGCGAAGCATAGTTTGTCTATGTCCAATGATGCGAAATGCGGAGATGAAAGCAGGCGGCAGCAATTTTTCTTTTTTCTCCGAGACTTTTTTCCGGCACAATAATTTTTTTATTCAGTTGGGCGAAGCGCGACAATCTATTTTTGATTAGAGCCGCCTGGAATGAACGACCGAGCCAATTTCTAATCAAATATTTTTTCAAAAACCAAACCCTCTAACTCCTAATATTTTTTTCTCTAAAATAGCTACGAGGGCGTTAGCGCACAACTCCTTGCTAAACTCCCTTGTATGGCATGTATAATTTCCCTGTCCTTTCTAATACCCCCCTAAAAACCCGGACTGAAAATCTTATTATGTCAATTGTGTGGCGCATAGACGTATTTAATTTTTTTTGTAAAAGTATAAAATTTCCGGTATTGCTATAAATTATAAATCAATTAAATCACCCGGACTTGTAATCTGCGAAATATTTATGGTTGTTACATGCGTGTATATCTCGGTGGTTTTCGAACTCTGATGCCCCAACAACTCTTGTATGTATCGTAAATCAGTGCCGTTTTCCAGTAAATGAGTGGCAAACGAATGGCGCAAAGTGTGAACCGAACCTTGCTTGGTTACCCCTGCTTTCGCCTTTGCATATCCCAAAACCTTTCGTACGCTTGTGGGCGAATAAGGTCCGCCAAACTGTCCTTCAAATAAATACCGCTCCGGATTGTAAGCCTCTCTATACTTGCGCAACATCTCAAGTGCCGTGTTCGACAAAATGGTATATCGATCCTTACGCCCTTTACCTCCTTTTATAAAAATCATCCTGCGATCTTCCAAAATATCACCAACTTTCAAATTTATCATTTCGCTCAAACGTAAACCGGCCGAATAGATAAGCATAATCATGGTACGATGCTTTAAGTTGTCAATACTGCTGATTATTCGCTTTACCTCATCAAGACTGTAAATGGTGGGTAACATTTTTTTGCGTTTCGGACGATTGATCTCTTTCAATGATAAATCTACTTTACCTACCACCTTATAGTATAGCTTAATGGCGTTAATCGACTGATTGATTACCGAGTCGGAAGGCGATAACCGTTGCAACCACTCTTCGTGATAACGATCAATTTCCTCAACACCATAATTATTAATTGTTTCAATATCTGCCGAATCATCCGAGTTTAAAAACCTGATAACCATATTATGATAAGTCTCAAAAGTATGCATACTGTAATGATGTAACTGCATGTAAGCCAAGAACTCTTCAGGACAAGATATAAAATGTTCGTCCTTTTCGTAACTCTGCTCCAACAACAACCGCTTTATTTCCAAATCGCTTATTTTTAGCTCAGCATTTATCCGAACTGCATAGTGTTGAATTAAATACTCAACCACATTTTGAAATAAATCTCGTTTAGCATCAAAACACCATACACCATGTTTAATATCCCAACGCAAAAGCTTTGACTCCTTAATCTCATTATACTCTTTATCCGTAAAATGATGCTTGATTCCAATAAGCCTTTTTCCAGCCTGGATGTACGAAAAAAGCATCACCATCGGTAATGACGGCCTCTTTTTCAACCCATATTTAATGCCGCTGTTACTCCCAATGGTATCCCCCTGTATTACAGGCTTTCTTACAAAAAAATCATCAATATGCGATTTGCTAACATAGGCAATATCACCAAATGTATCCTGCAAAATGGAAAAGCTCATTTCGGTATCCTCAACATAAAAAAACCTCCCCTCCTTATCAAATTTTATCCATTTGTTTTCAAGTATCCTCTTATAAACTGTCCTGTCCTTAAAGAAAAACAACCGTAAACATACCTTTCCATTTACTTCTAACCTGTTAACAAATAGTACCGGTTTATGCTTTTTGTTATTCATAACGAGGATTTTTTTAAATGATTACGGTTCAAATATAGCTGACGAATGAAACAGAACCGAATTAATAAACGTGTATAATCGACAATAAGCATTTTAAAAAACGAATAATATTGTTAGTTTTGTAGTTTTAGACTAAAAAAAAGCAGATAAAAACAGCTTTACCAGAAGAAAAATACACCTCATCATAACATCAACACATACAACCATGAAAGCAAAATGCTTAAACTGCGGTGAAGAGTTTGTTGGACGAAGCGATAAAAAATTTTGTTGCGATCAATGCCGAAACACCTACAACAACCAAATTAAACGCCAACACGAAATGCTGATAATCAACATCAACAAAATCCTTCGTAAAAACCGAAAAATCCTTAAACAATTTAATCCCGAGGGAAAAACCGTTATCCGAAAAAAACACCTTGTTAATATGGGGTTCAACTTTACCTACCATACTCACACTTTTACAACCAAGAACGGTAACACTTATCAGTTTTGCTACGAATTTGGCTATATGCTGTTAAAAGATGAAAAAGTCCTGATAGTCAACCAACAAAAATACATGAAAATGCCTTTGTAATCAATAAATTTTTGCACCGTCTTTTTAAGTAATTTTGCCGGTGAAAATCCGTGTATTTTTTTAACACATCCAAATTGTAAACCATGAGCTTCGACATCCATAAAATAAGATCTGATTTTCCCATATTAGGCAGGACAATAAATGGCAAACCACTCGTTTATTTCGATAATGGCGCCACCACCCAAAAACCTCGCCGGGTAATCGACCGTATCAGCAACTACTACCTCAATCAAAACAGCAATGTTCATCGCGGCGTGCACACCCTTAGTCAGGAAGCCACCGATTTATATGAAGCATCACGCGATTATATCAGAAAATTCATCAATGCCGAAGAGAGCAAAGAAATAATTTTTACACGGGGCACCACCGAATCCATTAACCTGCTGGCAACGGCTTTAAAGCCCTGGATTGTAAAAGGCGATGAAATTATGGTTACCGCCATGGAACACCACTCTAATTTTGTACCCTGGCAACAGCTGTGCATCGAGCGGGGCGCCAAACTTAAAATTGTTCCCATCGAAAAAAACGGTGAGCTTGATTTGGAGTTTCTAAATAAAATGATGAATCCTTACACCAAACTTCTTGCCATAACGCATGTTTCCAATGTGTTGGGCACCGTAAATCCTGTTAAAGAAATCATCAAAATGGCAAAAAACAAAGGCGTTCCGGTGCTTCTTGATGGCGCTCAGTCCATTGCCCACACCAAAGTGGATGTGCAGGATTTGGGCTGCGATTTTTATGCTTTCTCAGGCCACAAGGCTTATGCCCCCATGGGAATTGGCGTGCTTTACGGCAAATTTAACTGGATGAGGCGCCTTCCTCCTTACCAATTTGGTGGCGAAATGATTGACGAAGTAACCTTTGAAAAAACAACGTTTAACGAACTGCCCTACAAGTACGAAGCCGGCACCCCCAACGTAGCAGGCGCCTTAGCCCTCGAAACAGCACTGCGATACATCAGCGAAACAGGTATTGATGCCATTCGCCAACACGAAGACGCGTTGCTACGATATGCTGAAAACAAAATTTCCGAAATTGATGGAGTGCGAATTATAGGAACTGCACCCGAAAAAACCGGTGCTCTCTCGTTTTTGATTGACGGAACCCATCCCTACGATGTGGGCATGCTGCTCGATAAAATGGGCATTGCCGTCAGAACCGGCCACCACTGTGCTCAGCCGCTAATGGACTTTCTCAACATTCCGGGAACCGTTAGAGCCTCCTTTGCCATGTACAATACCAACGAAGAGGTTGATATGTTTGCTGATGCACTTACAAAAGTTGTCGCCATGCTCAGGTAAGGCGATGAACTTGTTTAAAGTTAACCTATTTTTGTCAAAAATTAAACAACCATGACCATTCAAGAAAAACAAAACGCCATCATCGAAGAGTTTTCAATGTTTGATGACTGGATGGATAAATATTCGTACCTTATTGAGCTGGGAAAAGAGTTGCCGCCCATCAACGAAAAATATAAAGACCCGCAACACCTTATCTCCGGATGCCAATCAAGAGTATGGCTTCAGGCTGATATGGATGAATCCGGTAAAATCAATTTTTCTGCCGACAGCGATGCAGTAATCACAAAAGGAATTGTAAGCCTGCTTATCAAAGCCTTTTCGGGACATACACCCGATGAAATTCTTAAAGCCGATTTGGATTTTCTGGAGCAGATAGGGCTGAAAGAACACCTCTCCCCTACCCGCTCCAACGGACTGGTATCCATGATAAAACAAATCAGACTTTACGCACAGGCTTTTAAGTTAAAACAAGGAAAATAATTTGTTATGACCAACGAAGAAAAAAGAACAATAGAAGATAACATCCGCATAGCCTTAAAAACCATTTACGACCCCGAAATTCCTGTCAACATCTGGGAACTGGGGCTTATTTATGGCGTTGATGTTCAAGACAACGGTTTTACGAAGGTTACCATGACCCTCACCGCACCCAACTGCCCGGTTGCCGAAAGCCTTCCTCAGGAAGTAAAACAAGCGGTGTTAGATGTAAAAGGTGTAAAAGGCGCCGAAGTGGAAATTACTTTCGATCCTCCCTGGAATCAGGATATGATTTCGGAAGAAGCCAAATTGGAATTGGGATTACTTTAAATTGAGCTTGTTTAAAGTTAACTTAATGATAATGAATGTAAAATATTGTAAATCAGAAAATGAATTCCATTATTCCCCTCCTTGGAGAGCCTGTCCCGACTTTTGTCGGGAGGATAAAGGGGTGAGTTATTCCCCTCCTCGGAGGGGTTAGGGGTGGGTTAAAAAGATATTCACTTTTTTGATTTACAATATTTTACCAACAGCTCAAATAAAAGACTTTAAACAACTTCAAAATGTAACAAACAACATGAGTCATTGTTGCAGCCTGGATTATCTTTTATAAATCAAATTCATCTCTGACAATTCCCTTCCAATTTGTTGAATGCCGGTCAATATTCTTTCAGTCTGGCTTTCCGATGGTTTTTTCCTACCTTGAACATATTGAGATAATAACGTCGGGTTCATTCCTATTTTTTCTGCAAGAAATTTAGAATTCAGAACCTTATAGTATTGAAAAAACTGTTTAAAATCTATTTCAAATTTTATACTCTCATGGTTTAATTTTTTACTTTCTTCTTCAAAAAATAACTTTGCTGCTTCATAAGCATTATTTATTAATTCAGAAACTGTTTTTCCGGTTGTGAAAATTGGATAATCCTCAGAGTATGCTGAAAACCCGGTGTCTGTTTTTTCAACAATCATTTTTATTTTTTTTCCTAAATTTTTCATAATTCTCTCCTCCTATTTATTTATTCCTGCATCTTTAAATATTTTCTTTTCAAGTCCTTTACCCAATTCCTGGCTTCCATGGTTCGGGAAGATAATCGTCCCGGGTTTTGTATCGTGTATTAGTTTTACATGAGAACCTTTCTGTGAAACTGGATACCAACCATCTTTCTTCAAAATTCGAAGTAGTTCAGAACATTTCATTTAATATTAATTTCAAAAAACCATTTTGCAAAGGTAAATAATTATTTACCTAAAGTCCATTTATATTAACTATTATTTTCCTATTTACTGTTTCGCTTAAGTGTTGTTTACATTGCCCGTTCAAGTTTATTTTTACATTACTTGTTCAGGTTTTTTTTACATTGCTCGTTCAGGTTTATAACCTGAATGAATTACTTTTACATTGCTCGTTCAGGTTTATAACCTGAATGAACCTCATTTCGTATTCAAAAATTTATGACCTTTGCCTCAATTTCAGATAAAAACAATTTATGGCATCATCCAACTTTATCGATTACATTAAAATTTATTGTAAATCAGGCGATGGAGGCTCCGGCTCAGTTCATTTCAGACGCGAAAAATACCTTCCCAAAGGGGGACCCGACGGCGGCGACGGCGGAAAAGGAGGCGATATCGTTCTTAAAGGAAACGCCAACCTGTGGACGCTGCTACACCTCAGATACATGCGCCATTTGCGTGCCGAAAACGGCGAATCCGGTGGCGGACAACGCAGTTCAGGCTCCGATGGTAAAAGCATAATAATAGAGGTACCCTTGGGAACCATTGCCAAAGATGCAGAAACAGGAAAGTTTTTAACCGAAATTACCCGTCACGATGAAGAGGTTATCCTGCTAAGAGGCGGACGCGGTGGTCTGGGAAACGACCATTTTAAAACCGCCACCAACCAAACGCCCAAATACGCTCAGGAAGGGGAAGAAGGCATGGAGGCTCAAATAATTTTAGAGCTTAAAATATTGGCCGATG
Source organism: Bacteroidales bacterium (assembly GCA_015493215.1). GTDB lineage: Bacteria > Bacteroidota > Bacteroidia > Bacteroidales > F082 > B16-G9. The sequence goes on from WGDP01000245.1 coordinate 7,668, forward strand.
TGGGACTGGTTGGGTTTCCTAATGCAGGCAAATCAACTTTATTGTCGGTGGTGTCGGCAGCAAAACCCGAAATTGCAAACTACCCCTTTACAACCTTACGGCCCAACCTCGGCATCGTCTCCTATCGCGATAACCAGTCGTTTGTTATGGCCGATATTCCGGGAATTATCGAAGGTGCATCCGAAGGCAAAGGGTTGGGTTTAAGATTTTTACGACACATTGAGCGCAATTCCATACTCTTGTTTATGGTTCCCATCGACAGCGATGACATTGAAGGAGAATACAAAATCCTGCTCAAAGAACTTGGAAAGTACAATCCTGAGTTGCTCGACAAAAACCGCATTCTTGCCATCACCAAATCCGACATGCTGGATAATGAACTGATTGAAGAGGTTAAAAATCAACTTCCTGATGAAATAAAAGCTATTTTTATTTCGTCGGTAACCGGAAAGGGAATTCAACCGCTAAAAGATTTAATTTGGAATGCGCTACACGATGTCAACACATTTTAAAAACGAAATATCACTTTAATAAAAGTGTATAAATATTAAACGTTATTAGTCATGAATGAAACAATATTGGATTTAAAACCGGCATCCGTTTGGTACTATTTTAAGGAGATTCTTGAAATTCCCAGACCGTCGAAAAAGGAAGAAAAAATCAAATCGTATTTGATTGACTTCGGCAAAAAACACAACCTCGAAACCCTTACCGATGAAGTGGGCAATGTGTTGATACGAAAACCCGCCACACCGGGCATGGAAAACCGCAAATCGGTGGTATTGCAAAGCCACATGGACATGGTTTGCGAAAAAAACAGCGACACCAAACACAATTTCGACACCGACCCCATCGAAGTATATATCGAAGACGGCTGGGTTACAGCCAAAGGTACTACCCTTGGAGGCGATGACGGAATAGGAGTAGCTGCTGCACTTGCCATTCTTGCCGCCAACGATGTTCAGCACGGCCCTTTGGAAGCCCTCTTTACCGTTGACGAAGAAACCGGACTAACCGGTGCTTTTGGCCTTAAACCGGGCTTTCTGCAAAGTCAGATTCTGCTCAACCTCGATTCGGAAGACGAAGGACAACTGTTTATAGGTTGCGCAGGCGGACAGGATACACAGGCCTGGCTTCCTTACGATAAAGTGGATGCTCCCGATGATTACAAAGCGTTTACCGTTAAAGTTTTTGGCCTTAAAGGAGGACACTCCGGCGACGATATCAACAAAAACCGCGGGAATGCCAATAAAATATTAAACCGCTTTCTGTGGGAAAACAACAACAAACTCTCCATTAAGCTCAACAACTTCGATGGCGGTAACCTTCGCAATGCCATTGCCCGCGAAGCCTTTGCCACTATTTTGGTTCCTGCTGACAAAATCGGTGAACTGAAACAAGCTGTTGCCGCTTACGAAAAAACCATGAAGTTTGAGTTTCATGTTACCGAACCCGGTTTGTCAATAACCATTGAAAATTGCGATTTACCCGGGTTTGTGGTAGATGACGAGTCAGCCGATATTTTTTACAATGCAATGTATGCCTGTCCTCATGGCGTTATGGCCATGTCGGCAGATATTAAGGACTTTGTGGAAACCTCCACCAATCTGGCATCGGTAAAATTTCAGGAAGATGAAATTTTAATTACCACCAGTCAGCGCAGCTCGGTAGAATCCAGGAAACAATCGGTTACCAACATGGTTACCAGTGTATTTAACCTGGCCGGCGGGCGTACCGAAACCAGCGACGGTTATCCGGGATGGACACCAAACCCAAACTCTGAAATTGTTGACATTACCGCAAAACTTTACAAAAAGTTGTTTAACAACGAACCCGAAGTTTTGGCCATACATGCCGGGCTTGAATGCGGACTTATCGGCGATAAATATCCGGGAATGGATATGATTTCTTACGGCCCGACCATCAAAGGTGCCCACTCACCCGACGAACGGCTGGAAATTGAATCGGTTGAAAAATTTTGGGATCTCACCATCGAAATCCTGAAAAACATTCCTGAAAAATAGTCTTTTACAAGATTTTTTTCAATAGTTAACCCCGCTCGCACCAAAATTTGCCCCGGTGAACAAGCAGAAAAGTCAAGCCCCCGGTAATTTAAGAAAACCACACCGGAGGCTTGATTTGTATAGCGAAACCGGGTCGCCCTGAGTGTTTTTCGACGATAGGAGAAAAGCATATCAAAGGGTGGCCGGAAGGGTATTAGTCAAGCTCCCGGCATCCAACACGTTACAACCCCTAAGGTTTGGCTGCCGGAAAAACAGCATGTAAGGTTTTATGATTTTTGATACTATTAATCAAAATCATTAAACCTTTCAAAAATGAAAAAGATACCCCTCACCCTGATAATGTTTGTGCTGTTTCTAACGGCAAAAAGCCAAACCATCCGCAGTGTAAACGACGCACACGGGTTACCGGTTGGAGCCAACGCACCGCTGTTTACAGCCTTGGACGCCGACAGCAACACTTTTAACCTTGAAAAAGCTTTAAAGCAGAAACCGGTCGTGTTAATATTTTATCGCGGCTTTTGGTGCCCGGTGTGTAACAAACATCTCGGCGCCATTCAGGACAGCCTGTCAATGATTGAAGCCACCGGCGCCAAAGTAATTGCCGTATCGCCCGAAAAGCCCGATTACCTAAACAAAATGGCTGAAAAAACAGGCGCACAGTTTACCCTGCTTTACGACGAAGGTTACCTTATTGCCGATGCCTACGACGTTACCTTTAAACCCACGTCAACAGAACTTTTTACATACAATGTCGTGTTGGGTGCCAAACTCAAAAAAACACATTCCGACGAAACACAGCGGCTACCCATTCCTGCCACTTTTATTATCGACCAAAAAGGAAAAATTAACTGGCGACAGTTTAACCCCGACTATAAAAAACGCGCCTCTGTAAAAGAAATTCTTAAAGCCCTGGATGAGTTGAATGAACAGGAAAACAAAATAAATAACGGCTTAAAATAACCTTATTGTAAAATTCTGATATTATAACTTTTATAGAAATCGCTTAATGTTAAATTGCTATAGGAAGAATATTATATAAATCAAATCAGCAAACCCTTATTCCATTCCTATTATTTAATTATTCAATGGTAGTAATATAAATTCTAACACGCCTGAGGCGTATTAGAATTTGTGTAATCCGTGTATTCCGATAGCTATCGGTAGTTGATTTATAT
>WGDP01000246.1 GCA_015493215.1 Bacteroidales bacterium
GTTCGCTATTTTGGCGACCCTCTGTTTGACGGTTACAATCGCCCGCAGGATGATTCGGTACCCCATCAATTGGCTGATTATTGGATGGCTGACTATGTGCAATACAACCTGGCCTTTGAACCTGGAAATGTTGTTACCGACGGTGAGAAAAACCTTTTTGCTTCCACTTACCTGTTGCAGGAAAATCTTCCATTATCTGAACAGGAGGTTAGTGCCCGTATTTCAGCGATATACAATGTGTCAAACGTAACATTTTTAACAGCCCCTGAACATACTGGGGGAGGACCCATGAAAAGCCTTGACATGTTTGTAAAGTTACTTGATTCGGAAACCATTCTGGTAACGGAAATTCCTGATACTTTGCCCGATTACTCCCTTATTGAAAACAATGTTCAAACCATTCAAAACCTGACAAGCACCTACGAAGCACCTTATAAAGTAGTAAGGGTGATGGCTGCTCCAACGGATAATGGAAAATATGATACAACCCTTACGGGAGAGCTGCGATCATATACAAATTCGTTGATTTTGAACAACCTGATTCTTATTCCTTCGTATGGCAATCCGGAGTATGATTCGGCAGCATATTACGTCTATAAAAACAATACCTACGGAATGACCGTAAAGATGGTTGACGCCCGAAAACTGTCGTTGTTACATGCTGCTGTTCATACTGTTACAAAGGAGCGCCCGCAGGAACATTTTTTAAGAATCAACCACAAAAAAGTGGAAGGTGCCCAGGAGTATCAGGGCGAGGAGTTTATCATTCATTGTCTTGCTACGGGGGATGATGTTATTGACAACATGTGGCTTTATTACAGGTTTAATCACGACACCACATGGCAAAAAACCATGGTGCATTTGGTTTGTCCCACTCATTACGGAATTATTGAAAATGTTCAGTTAACCGATACTATCCACTACTATCTTGATGCAACCGAAGTGAACGGAACCACCATTACTTACCCGCTTTCGGCTCCTGACGGATACTTTACCTTTTGGTTTGATGTAACAGGAGTTAATTCAAAAAAGGACTCCAGGATGAAGCCGGCGATTTATCCCAATCCGGCGGATAATTATTTAGTGGTGAATAATTTGCCTGTCAATAGAGAAGTTAACTATCAGATTGTTGACTTGTCAGGTAAACTGTTTCAATCCGGCAGGATTAGTGCCGATGGTAGCATTAAATTGATTAACAATCTGATTTCGGGAGTGTATGTACTTAATCTTCAAGTGGGAAATAGAATAGAAAGTATCAAATTTATAAAACGGTAGCTATGCCGGTTTACCTGTTATCGGATGAACCGTTTTTTCCCGACCCTGAATTGGCACGGGCAGACGGTTTGCTTGCCATTGAGGGCGACCTTACACCCGAGCGGCTTATTCAGGCCTATGCCAATGGCATTTTTCCGTGGTATTCCGATGGCGAACCGATTATGTGGTGGTCGCCCAATCCCAGAATGGTGCTGTTTCCCAAGGATTTTAAACGGACCAAAAGCTTAAGAAGAACTGTTAATAAAGGGCTGTTTAAGGTTACTTTTGATGTGGCGTTTGAAAAGGTTATTAACCTTTGTGCTTCCACACGTAAAAATGACGAATGGGGAACCTGGATTACCGGCGAAATGATAGATGCTTACATTGCTTTGCACAACATGGGTTTGGCGCATTCGGTTGAAAGCTGGTTGGATGGAAAACTTGTCGGCGGACTGTATGGTGTTTCGTTGGGAGGCGTGTTTTTCGGCGAGTCGATGTTTCATCTTGTTTCCGATGCTTCAAAAGTAGCGCTCTGGCATTTGGTTGACAAACTTTTATCCTGGAATTTCGATTTAATAGATGCTCAACAGGAAACACCTCATTTAAGCAGATTGGGCGCAGTTGCCATTGAACGGAAAAAATTTTTACATTTGTTGAACAAAAGTTTGGACAAGCCTGCAAAACAAGGCCGCTGGACCGAACATTGAAAAAGGCATTATCATGGAAAAAAATAAAACATTTATGGCCAGAGCCATCGGCTTGGCTGCCAATAATGTTAACAGTAGTAACGGTGGCCCTTTTGGCGCTGTTGTTGTTAAAGACGGAAAAATTGTGGGAGAAGGAGGCAACAAGGTTACGGTGCAAAACGACCCTACTGCCCATGCCGAAATTGTGGCCATTCGCGAAGCTGCAAAAAATCTTGGCACCTTCGATTTGACAGGATGCGAAATTTATGCCAGCTGCGAGCCTTGCCCCATGTGCCTCGGAGCCATTTACTGGTCGCATATCGATAAGCTTTATTACGCTGCCACCAAAGATGATGCAGCCAAAGCCAATTTCGACGACTCGTTTATTTATGCCGAAATTGCCAAGCCAAAAAACCAGCGACAACTTCAGTCGGTTCAGCTTATGCGCGAAGATGCCGTAAAGGTATTTGAAGAGTGGATTGAAACAGAGAATAAAATTCCATATTAATAATGGACTCACTTTTAGCAGAGGCCGTTGAATTACTAAAACATTCGCACTATACCACGGCATTTACCGGTGCCGGCATATCGGTCGAAAGCGGGATACCACCCTTTCGGGGAGCAACAGGTCTTTGGAGTAAATACGATCCCATTGTGCTGGACATTAACTATTTCCATTCAAATCCGTTGGAGTCTTGGAAGGTGATTAAGGAAATTTTCTACGATTTTTTCGGAAAAGCCAAACCCAATCGTGCACACAAAATATTGGCCGCCATGGAGCAACAGGGGTTGTTAAAAAACATCATCACCCAAAACATCGACAACCTGCATCAGGAGGCGGGCAGCAACGAAGTTTATGAATTTCATGGCAATTCGCGCGAATTGGTTTGTACCAAATGCAGCAAACGGTTCTCGATGCATGAAATCGACTTCGATAATTTGCCCGTTACTTGCGATAAGTGCGGAGGCCTTGTAAAACCCGACTTTATTTTCTTTGGTGAAGGTATTCCGTCAGAAGCTTACAGTAAATCGCTGGCCGCTGCCGAAAATGCCGACGTTTTTCTGGTCATTGGCACTACCGGTGAAATTATGCCGGCCGGTCAAATTCCCATTATTGCCAAAAACAACGGTGCTAAAATTATTGAAATCAATGTGGAGCCTTCCAATTATACCTATCATATTACCGATGTGTTTTTAAAGGGAAAAGCATCTGAAATGATGGCAAAACTGTTTCTGGAATAATCCAAAGGGTTTCTTTCCCCGCTAAAACCCCGCCTAAATGTTTGAAGCCGAAACGCAAGCGCTTTTGCTCGTAGCTGTATGCCTTTTATCATCACCCCAACGCCGTCCCATCGTTTTGGGAACTCACCCGCATGTTTACGAAAAAGGAAGATGATTTTTTAATTAGTACCCTTCTGGAATTGTTAAAACGAATAAGTTGATTTTACGAGGTAACCAACCATATCAGCTTGACGTTAGGAGAGCTGAACTCCGCCTTGGCTAAATTCCGTTAAGAAAGCATAAGACTGACGACGTTTAAAAACATTTGCTGTTCGACGACGTTAGGTGCCGAAGTAGAATGAACTGTTAAAATGCATTAAAATTCAATTTGCTTTAATTTAACAGTAAAGTCAAAATATAACACGAAGGATACTTTGGCAACTAAAAGGTTCCGTACAACTGTCGGAATCAAATGTTTTAGTCGGCAGGTTTATGTTTTTAGGAATTTAGGCGCAGCGGACATTTTTTTGGTTACTTTTTTGAGTAAAAAAGTAACAAAGAGAAAAGATATTGCAGCATTAAGTTTTACCTAAAGCTGAAACCCATTACTTTGATTAAAAAATTATTGGGGCACCCAGTAATAAAATTATGATATAGGTAACCAGTGCATTATGAATGTTCATATCAAAAGTGCGGAAAACATAAAAAAAGGGGTAAGCTACTTACATCGCACCGCTCAACCACCTACCCTTGCTACCTTCCGATCCTGGGGGAATTCAGTGGGAGCTGGTCGTATAAGACTTACCCCGCGGCAAAAATAATTAATGTTGTATAAACGGCAACCTTTTTTGAGTTTTTTTTATCTTTACCTCAAATTAATTCAAAACAACAATCATGGAACAAAAATCAATTTTCTCTTCTTCGCTGACAGCCGGTGTGTTAGTTTCTGTGGCATTGATAATTTTTAAGCTGGCATTGTTTTTACTCAATGTGGATACCGAGTCATATATTCAGTTTGGTTACTATATTGTGTTTGCTTTGGGATTGGCGTGGGCTGTTTATTCGGTGCGCAATAGTAAACTCGATGGTTTTGCCACCTATGGAAAAGCTTTTATGATAGGCCTCTATGCCTCAATAAGTATAGCTGTAATCATGGCTTTTTATACCTATGTTTACATGAAATACATCGATCCGGGATTTGTTGATCATCTGTTGGCCAATGCCGAAGATAAAATGATAGAGGCTAATCCCGATATGTCAGATGCCGATCTTAATAAAGCGCTTGAAATGACAAAAATATTTATGCAGCCCGGGCTGATGTCTGTTTTCTCAATTTTTGGAAGCTTAATTACCGGAGCACTCTTTTCGTTGGTTGTGGCTATATTTGCCAAGAGAGAGCAAGTCTCTATTGAGGTGTAAATTTGCTATCTTTGTACCTGCTTAAATAAGTTGTTTACTGCTAAATATTTAGAATGGATATTTCTGTTATTGTACCGCTGTATAACGAAGAGGAATCGCTTCCGGAACTTCATGATTGGATTGCAAAAGTAATGAAAGCCAACGGCTTTTCGTATGAGGTGGTTTTTGTTGATGATGGCTCCAATGATAATTCCTGGCAAATAGTAAAGGAATTAGCTTCGGTATCGCCCCATGTTAAAGGAATAAGATTTCGGCGCAACTATGGTAAGGCTGCTGCATTAAACGAAGGATTTAAAATATGCAAGGGTGAGGTGGTTATTACCATGGATGCCGATTTGCAGGACAGCCCTGACGAAATTCCCGGATTGCGAAACATGCTTCTTGATAACAACCTCGATATTGTTTCGGGCTGGAAAAAAAAGCGTTACGATTCAAAACTTACCAAAAACCTTCCCTCAAAATTATACAATTGGACAACCCGCAAGCTGTTTAAAACAAAGCTTCACGATATGAACTGCGGGTTAAAGGCCTATCGCAACGAAGTGGTTAAAAATATTGAAGTGTATGGCGAGATGCATCGCTACATTCCGGTAATTGCCAAATGGGCAGGGTTTACCAAAATTGATGAAAAGGTAGTAACTCACCAAAAGCGCAAATACGGCGTTACAAAGTTTGGTATGGACAGATTTGTAAAGGGTTACCTCGATCTGTTTACCATTAACTTTGTCTCGCGCTTTGCCAGCCGGCCCATGCACTTTTTCGGTGCTTTGGGTTCGCTTATCTTTTTTGTGGGCTTTGTTATTGCTTCTTACCTGACTTATACAAAGTTTGTTCTGAACATCCCTCGCATGACCGACCGCCCTCTGTTTTACTTTGGTCTGTTGGCCATGATACTTGGAACCCAGCTTTTTCTGGCGGGATTTCTCGGAGAGCTTATTTCGAGAAATAACCGTTCGGACAGGGTTTATAAAATCCGCGATTATGCCGGCGCCCTTAACGGTGCTAAAAAAACCGAACAGGAATGGGCAAACGGCGAAAAGTAATTATTATAGGCTCGGCATGGCCGCTGCGGGGAGGGCTTTCGGCTTTTAACGAAAGAATTGCCAAACAGTATCTTAGTTATGGTGATGATGTTGAAATTTACACTTTCAGCCTGCAATACCCGGGAATACTTTTTCCGGGAAAAACTCAATATTCCAGCGAACCTGCTCCCAAAGATTTGAAGATAAGGGTCAAAATCAATACAATTAACCCGCTTACCTGGTATAAAACAGGAAATGAAATACGGAAGAAAAATCCTGATTTGGTGATTATTAAATTTTGGATTCCTTTTGTGGCTCCTTCGTTGGGAAAAATTGCCAGGCTTATTAAAAAGAACGGACATTCAAAAATAATCTCCATTATCGATAATATTATTCCCCACGAAAAAAGGCCGGGCGATAAACAGCTGGCTTCCTACTGGGTTAACAGCGTGGATGGTTTTGTAACCATGTCGAGGGCGGTATTGGATGATTTGAACCTGTTTGATAAGCATAAGCCAAAAAAGTATTGCCCACATCCGTTGTACGACCATTATGGTGAAATTACTGATAAAACCGAGGCAAAAAAAGCATTAGGCCTTGATACCGAAACTAACTACATGTTGTTTTTCGGATTTATTCGCGATTATAAAGGCCTTGATATTTTGTTGCAGGCAATGGATGATGAATACATCAAATCAAACAACATCAAATTGTTGGTAGCTGGTGAATTTTATACCGATTCAAAACCCTATTTTGACCTGATTGAAAAGCATGGTCTTAAGGATATAGTGATTATGTCCAACGATTTTATTCCCGATAGCAAAGTAGCGCTTTATTTTAATGCTGCCGATGTGGTGGTTCAGCCTTATAAAGATGCCACTCAAAGCGGTGTAACCCAAATTGCCTATCACTTCGAAACGCCTATTATCACAACCAATGTTGGAGGGCTTGCTGAAATAGTTCCCGATGGTGAAGTGGGGTTTGTTACTGCTCCTGATGTAACTGAAATTCAAAATGCGATTGTTAAGTTTTACAAGGAAGAAAAAAGTTTGCAATTTGAGGAGAATGTCAGGAGGCTGAAAACAAAATACAGTTGGGATAATATGCTGGACGTGGTGGATAAGGTAGTGGCGATGACAGAAAACAGATAAAATTATGATAATAAGAAGCAAAGCTCCATTGAGAATTGGTTTGGCAGGAGGAGGAACCGATGTTGCTCCCTACTCCGACATGTATGGAGGTGCCATCCTGAATGCGACCATTAATTTGTATGCTTCGGCAACCATTGAACCTGCCGATGATGGTAAAATTGTTATTGATGCTGTCGATCGTAATGAAAAACTGGTTTTGGATGCTGATAAAGAGTTGGCTATTGATGGAAAACTGGATTTGGCAAAAGGTATCTATAATCGTTTGGTTAAAGATTTTGTGGGTAAACCCTTGTCGTTTAAACTTACAACCTATGTGGATGCTCCTCCCGGTTCGGGGCTTGGCTCGTCATCAACATTGGTAGTGGCTATTTTGGGTGCGTTTGTCGAATGGCTGCAGTTGCCATTGGGTGAGTACGATATTGCCCGCCTTGCCTGGGAAATTGAACGCGTTGACCTACAAATGGCAGGAGGGAAGCAGGATCAATATGCTGCCACATTCGGGGGGGTAAATTTCATGGAGTTTTATGATGGAAACAAAGTAATTGTAAATCCGTTACGAATTAGAACGGATGTACTTAACGAGCTGTCGTATAATATGGTACTTTATTACACGCAAACAAGTCGCTACTCTTCCGATATTATCGAAACACAAATGAAGAATGTAACTTCCAAAAAGGAATCATCCATTCAGGCAACACATAACCTTAAAAAACAGGCTGTTATGATGAAGGAGTCCATCCTGAAAGGTGAGTTGCATGAAATAGGAACCATTTTGAATTTTGGGTGGGAAAACAAAAAAAAGATGGCATCCGGCATAACAAATCCCGACATAGACAATTATTACACTACAGCCATTCAAAGTGGTGCCACCGGAGGAAAAATATCCGGAGCGGGCGGTGGCGGTTTTATGTTTTTTTATTGCCCCGGTAATACACGTTTTGCCGTTAAAACAGCGTTGGAAAAGTTGGGTGGCTATGTGTTGCCTTTCGAGTTTACAAAAAAAGGATTGACAACCTGGAGGTTTTAACATGTACAAAGTAACAGAAGCCGTTTTTCTTGCGGGAGGTTTTGGAACCCGGTTGCAAAGTGTTGTTAAAGAGGTGCCCAAACCCATGGCCGACATCAACGGTAAACCCTTTTTACATTATCTTATTACTTTTTATGCCGGGCAGGGAATCAACCATATTGTGCTTTCAACAGGTTATTTGCATCAGGTGGTGAGCAATTATTTTGGAGAATTTTATCAGGGAGTTAAAATCAGCTATGCGGTTGAAGACCATCCGCTGGGCACAGGAGGTGCCATAAAAAAATCATTGGAGCTTACCAAGACAAATCATGTTTTTGTTGCCAATGGCGATACCATGTTTTTGGTTGATTTAACGAGTATTGTAAAATTTCATTTTGAGCATAAAGCTGACTTTACTTTAATAGCCAGAGAGGTGGAAGATGTGAGCCGCTATGGTAGTGTGATTTTGGATGAACAAAGCAGAATTGTGGGGTTTGAAGAGAAAAACAACACCGCTGGAAAAGGATTCATTAACGGAGGGGTATATTTAATTGATAAATCGTTTTTAAGCTCCTTTGAGTTTCCTGAAAAGTTCTCCATTGAAAAAGATTTTTTTGAGAAACACTACAAAGCCGGTGCTTTTTATGGAAAACCATGCAGTAATTATTTTATCGATATCGGAATCCCCGATGAGTACAAGCGTGCGCAAACCGACTTTGTTAAGTTGTTTTAGCTTTTTCTAAAATATTTTCATGCTTAATAGTTGTATTTTAACATATTATATTGCAATATTTATTTAATTTTTGCTATATTTGAAAAATCGTGTTTTTAATAATATTAAATTTTTAGGCTATGAAAAGATTTTACTTATTTTTATTTTTTTTGATAGCATTTGGTTTTAGCTGCTTCTCTCAGCAAAGCACAATTGTGTTAAAACCGGGTCCTGATGAAGGTAAAGATGCCAACGTGTTATCGCGAAATCCAGCCACAAATTACGGAAACAGTCATCTTTTTAAAGCCGATGCCTGGACCTATAGCGGAGAATTTTATATCGATCGTATTTTTCTTGATTTTAATCTGGATACTATTGTTGATGTGGATAACCTGATTTCAGCTAAACTCAACTTGTATTATCATTATTTAAATGTTGGACAGGATATTGAGCAAACACAGTATGGCGACAACTTTAGTGTAATCAGAAGGGTTATTACCCCATGGGAAGAAGATAAAATAACCTGGAATAATCAACCTCAGGCTACTGAGGAGGATCAGCTAATATTACCCCCTTCCACAAACCTTAGGCAAGATTTTTTAGGTATTAATGTTACTACGCTTGTTAAAGACATATTAAATAAACCCGATAGTAGTTTTGGTTTTATGATTAAAATCTACAAAGAAGAAACTTATCGTAGAATTGCCTTCGCCTCCAGCGACCACCCCGATCCTGACAAATGGCCTGAGTTGGTTCTGGAAGTTAATTGCGATTCTTTAACGACAGCGGGATTTGACAAGTCAATCGAAAATGGGATGTACCGGTTTACCGACACCTCTCACAATGCCTCTTCCTGGTACTGGGATTTTGGAGATGGTTATTTTTCAACTGTTCAAAACCCAATGCACGCCTTTTTTGTTGATGACACGGTGCAGGTTTGCTTAACCGTTACAGGAGGTTGTGGTACCGATACCTATTGTCAAACCTTTAAGCCCAGCCTGACTTCGGTAAATCAAAATCTGTTTGAAAATGAATTATACCTCTATCCTAATCCGGCAGCAAACCGGGTATTTATAAGGTCTAAGGGTATAAAACCAAGCCATCTGGCAGCTGATATTTACAACGCTTTAGGGATGATAATCAGCCACATTGATTTTAATAATGCCGATGGAGAAAAGTCGTTTGATGTTTCAGGGCTTTCTTCAGGGGTTTATTATGTGCATTTGAAATCAGGTAAA
>WGDP01000247.1 GCA_015493215.1 Bacteroidales bacterium
AATCACGAATTATTTTTCACGGCTTGATGGATAGCAAACAAATTGCCGTTGAAATGGCAGATACCGATTTATTGGTGATGTTCAGTAACTACGAAAATTTTCCGGTGGTCATTAACGAAGCGTTTTGCATGGGTGTTCCGGTGTTGGCGACATCGGTGGGAGGTATCCCCGAAAGGGTGAATAAAGAAAACGGTATTTTAATTGCTCCGGGTGATGAGCAGGCTTTGGAGGAAGCGTTAATTTCCTTTTTAAACGGAAATTATGTTTTTGATACCACACAACTGATGACGCAGTCGAGAAAAGAGTTCTCGGCAGAAGCCATAGGGGAGGAGCTGTGTGAGATGTATTTTAAGATAAAAGAGAAGATTTAAAAAAATAAGCAATAAGCAATGTTCATTAAGCATCGAACAATGTTCAATAAGCAAGTGGGTGCTATGAAAAACAAACCCGAAAATTGATTGTTGAATGTTAAATATTGATTATTAATAATTTAATAAAATGAAAAAATGAGAAACGGAAGAAAGAAACTGAGTGTAGCACAGATACAATTTGCGCCTGAGTTGGGCAACGAGGAAACATCCATGGATAATTTCCGGGAGCTGATTTTTTCAACACGTCACCGTGCCGATTTAATAATACTGCCGGAGTTGGCCAATGCAGGATACAACTTTCGTAACAGAAGCCATGCCCTTGAACATGCCAAAACGGTTGATGATAGCGAGTTTATCGACTGGCTGCGTCGTTGGGCATTGATGCATGAAACCAACATTGTTACAGGTTTTTTGGAAAAAGAGGGCGACAAGATTTTTAATTCTTCTGTGTTTATTAACAAAAGAGGAAAAAAAGAGGTTTACCGGAAAGTGCATCTTTTTATGAATGAAAAAAAGATTTTTGACAAAGGGGATAAGGGCTTTCCGGTGTTTCAAATGGAAGAATACAAATTGGGTATGCTCATCTGTTTCGACTATCTTTTTCCGGAGGCATGGCGTATTATGGCATTAAAAGGAGCCGATGTTGTAGCACATCCTTCAAATTTGGTTACCGACAACGCCTTTAAAGTAGTTCCCGCTCAGGCCATTATAAATGGATATTATATTTTTACCACCAATCGCATTGGCACCGAAGGCGAGCTGACTTTTACCGGCAAATCATTTGCCATCGACCCGCAGGGAAATCAACTTGCCATGGCTTCGGCAAGTCTGCCCGAGGTGGTTACCACTAAAATTGATCCGCTTGCATCAAGGGTTAAAATGATTACCCCGGAGAATCATCTTCTTCGGGACAGGTTTCCTGATGAGTATGGTGAAATATTGTTGTAGAAAACTTAAAGTTTCAAGTTTAAATCCATTTTCTTTGCTTCGGGGTTTAGCCTGGAAAAAATCAAAATTCCAATAGCATTTCAAACCTTGCAAATTCCTTCTCACGCAACCTCCACCAAATAATTATTCAAATTTCTTCTAAAATTGTATAACATGCCTGTGGGGTAATGGGTGCACTTTTGCACTATCAAATAACCATATGAAGAAATTTGTAAACATAGTAGTAACAGTAGTTTTCCTGATAGCCTTTGCGGGCATTCAGGTTAACAAGCATTATTCGTATGGAAAACTGTACAATATTGCTGTTTTCCATAAAGCTAAAAACTGTTGCTCAGCTATGGGGCATTGCGAAATCAATGGAATGCACAATAAAAAAGAGGGCTGCTCCTGTAAAAACGAAACGCAGTTGTTAAAGGTTTCCAATGTTTTAATAAGCAAAACCAATTCACTTCCAAAGGCAAAGGTATTACACCTGCTAAATGCGGGCGTAAAGGTTGATAACAGAAGTTTTAAAACATCTGCTGTTTTTCAACCTCTGAAAGCTGATGCAATTTCTTTATTTAATAAAACCGTTGACCAATCATTGCTGGAAGTTTTTCTCTGTTGATATTATCTGATACGAACCCAAAACAGGGTTCCATGTTAAAAACAGCAGGTTCCTTTGTCCTACAAAATACAATTGCCTGCACCATTATTTATCCGGAATTTACAATCATTTAATAAAAACAGAATCATGAAATATTACATCAATACAACCATCAACGCAGATATCGAATCAGCAACCACCAAAGTAGGTGAAGCCTTACAAAAAGAGGGCTTTGGCGTTGTAACACAATTTGACGTTAACAAAGCTTTAAAAGAAAAACTGGATGTGGACTTTCGTCCCTACCGGATTATGGGGGCATGTAATCCCGCTTTTGCTTTACGTTCGATAAATGCTGAAAATAAAATCGGAACCATCCTTCCATGTAATGTGATGCTGCAAAGCGTTGAGGGAGGAACTGAGGTTGCCATTATCAATCCGCGTTCCATGGTAAAGGATATCGATAACGATGCAATGAAAGCCATTGCCGAGGAGATATTCGAGAAGTTACAAAGGGTTATTAACAACATTTAGAACTTAAATTATGCTGAATAAAATTATAAAATTCTTTCTCGAAAACAAGCTGGTTACAGTACTGCTCCTTACGGTGTTTATCGTTTGGGGCATTGTAACCTCGCCTTTTGGCTGGGAAACCGGTTTTCTGCCCAACGACCCTGTTCCGGTGGATGCTATCCCTGATATTGGCGAGAACCAACAAATTGTTTATACCGAGTGGCCCGGGCGTTCGCCGCAGGATATTGAAGACCAGATTTCCTATCCTATGACAACGGCTCTGCTGGGTATTCCGGGCGTTAAAACCATCAGGAGCAACTCCATCTTCGGGGTTTCCAGTATCTACATCATTTTTGATGAGGATATTGAGTTTTACTGGAGCCGCAGCAGGATACTGGAAAAACTTAACTCGTTACCGGCAGGCACACTTCCCGAAGGGGTAACTCCTTCGTTGGGGCCTGATGCCACGGCGTTGGGGCAGGTTTACTGGTACACACTGGAAGGGCGCGATAAAAAGGGGAATCCCGCCGGCGGTTGGGATCCTCAGGAGCTGCGCTCCATACAGGATTTTTATGTTAAATATGCACTTACTTCCGCCAAGGGGGTGTCCGAAGTGGCCTCCATTGGCGGCTACATTAAAGAGTATCAAATCGACATCGACCCCAATGCTATGAAAGCGCAAGGGGTTACCATCGGCCAGATTATCAATGCCGTTAAAAAAAGTAACCTTGACGTGGGTGCCCGTACCATTGAGTTTAACAAAGCCGAGTACCTGATACGCGCCCTGGGTTATGTAAAAAGTCTTGACGACCTGGAACGCTCGGTGGTTGCGGTGAAAAACAATGTACCCATACGGTTAAAAGATGTTGCCAAAATTAATTATGGGCCGGCTACCCGCAGAGGCGGACTTGACAAAGGTGGTGCCGATGCAACCGGAGGTGTGGTGGTGGCTCGTTATGGTGCCAACCCGCTACAGGTTATTAAAAATGTTAAGGAAAAGATTAAAGAGATAGATGCCGGCTTGCCATCCAAAACATTGGCCGACGGTACGGTATCAAAAGTTACCATTGTTCCGTTTTACGATCGGTCAGGGTTGATTAAAGAAACTCTTGGAACGCTGGAGGATGCCTTGTCGCTGGAGATACTTATCAGTATTCTGGTAGTGTTGATTTTGGTGTTTAACCTGCGAGCTTCTTTTCTTATCTCCAGTCTGTTGCCCATTGGCGTATTAATGACTTTTATCATCATGCGTAAGTTTGGTGTTGATGCCAACATTGTGGCACTTTCCGGCATTGCCATTGCCATTGGAGTGATGGTGGATGTGGGGGTGGTGTTTACCGAAAATATCATCCGGCACACATCGCTACCTGCCAATATAGGTGCCAAAGGCAAAAAGCTGATGAATGTCATTTACGAGGCTACCACCGAGGTGGCTCCTGCTGTTTTAACGGCCATTGCCACTACCGTTGTTAGTTTCCTACCCGTGTTTGCCATGGAAGCCGCCGAAGGAAAGCTTTTCCGCCCGCTGGCTTTTACCAAAACTTTTGTGATGCTTTCGGCATTGGTGGTCGGGCTGGTGATTATTCCCATGCTTGCTCATGTAATTTTCTCCATAAATATGAATGCTAAAAAAGTGCGCAGATATTCTAATATCTTGCTCGCTTTGGGAGGCTTGTCATTTATTTTCTTCGGCCAGTATTTTGTGGCCGTTATGATAGTTGCATTGGCTGTAAATAACTATTTTTCTTACTTGTGGCCGGAGGACAAACAAAAATTTGTCAACTACATCAACATCGGCATTATCCTCATTGGCGTTATTAAATTCCTTGCAGCTGAGTGGATGCCATTGGGTGCCGAGTACAGCGAAGTGCTTAATGTGCTGTTTGTTGCGCTGATGGTTGGCCTTGTTCTTGCCTTCCTGATTTCCATCATCTACTTTTATCCACGCATATTAACGTGGGCACTCAACAACAAATGGAAATTTTTAACCATTCCTGTTTTTGTAATTCTATTTGGTATTGTTGCCTGGCAGGGTTTCGATAAAGTATTTGGGTTTATGCCAAAGCTCGTAACCGAAACCAAAGCATGGCATTCGTTGGAGAAAACATTTCCCGGTATCGGGAAAGAGTTTATGCCTTCACTTGACGAAGGATCATTTTTGCTGATGCCCACTACCATGCCCCACTCGGGAGTACAGGAAAACCTTGAAGTAATTCGTCTGCTCGACAAAAAAGTAAACTCTATTCCCGAGGTTGATAATGTGGTTGGAAAGTGGGGGCGTGTAAATTCAGCACTGGATCCTGCGCCTATCTCCATGTTCGAAAATGTTATCAATTACAAATCGCAGTATGTGCTGGATGAATCGGGACGACGCATGCGTTTTAAGGTGGACAACGATGGCGCTTTTATCCTAATGGATGGAACCAAATACAATCCTGAAAAAGGGTTTATGGTCATAGACAAAGATCAGTTAATTCCTGATGAGGATGGTGAGTACTTCCGTCAATGGCGTAAAAGCATTCACACGCCCGATGATATCTGGAAAGAGATTGTAAAGAAGGCTAAAATTCCGGGAGTAACTTCTGCTCCCAAGCTTCAGCCTATTCAAACACGGTTGGTAATGTTACAAACCGGGATGCGTGCCCCCATGGGAATCAAAGTTTTTGGCCCTACATTGGAAGACATTGAAATGGTTGGTTTGCAAATTGAGAAACTTTTGAAGAATGTTGAAGGTGTTTCCAAACCGTCGGTTTTTGCCGACCGCGTGGTGGGTAAACCCTATCTGGAAATAAAAATTAACCGTGATGCCATAGCGCGTTACGGGCTTACCATCAAGGATTTCCAGGAGTATATTAGCTCGGCTGTAGGCGGTATGGCATTAACGTCAACGGTTGAAGGCCGCGAACGTTATCCCATTCGGGTACGTTATGCACGGGAGTTCAGAGATAATCCTGAAGACCTGAAAAAGCTGTTAATATCAACCCCTGCAGGGGTACAGGTTCCGCTAAACGAATTGGCAACCCTTGAATATACCAAAGGCCCTCAGCTTATTAAAAGTGAGAATACGTTTTTGGTGGGCTATGTTATTTTTGATAAAAAGGCCAATTATGCCGAGGTGGATGTGGTTGAAAATGCACAGAAATACCTTAACGAAAAAATTGAGGACGGCACGCTGATGCTTCCTGCCGGGGTGAATTATAAGTTTACCGGAAACTACGAAAATCAGATTAGAGCCACCAAAAGGCTGATGATTGTAATACCCATCGCCTTGCTTGTTATTTTTCTGATACTCTATTTCCAGTTCCGTTCCGTAACCGGTGCATCATTAATATTTTCAGGCATCATAGTGGCCTTTTCAGGAGGGTTTATCATGCTGTGGTTGTACGGGCAGCCGTGGTTTATGAATTTCAGCATGGGTGATGTACAGATGCGAAACCTGTTTCAGATAGGAACCATCAACCTCAGTGTTGCCGTTTGGGTGGGATTTATTGCACTCTTTGGTATTGCCACCGACGACGGAGTGCTTATCAGTACCTATATCAAACAGATATTCGACAGGAAAGCCCCCGAAACCATCGAGGAGGTCAGAGCCGGTATCCTGGAAGCCGGAAACAAAAGGGTTCGTCCGGCTATTATGACCACAGCAACTACGCTCATTGCACTGTTGCCTGTCCTCACATCAACCGGTAAAGGTTCTGACATTATGGTTCCCATGGCTATCCCAATATTCGGAGGTATGACCATTGCCACCCTTACCATTTTTGTGGTGCCTGTGCTTTACAGTATTTGGGAAGAGGGTAAAATTAAAGCGCACACCCATGAAGATGACTAAAGCCCCGGAGGGGCGTAATATTAATAGCACGGGGTTTCCCGATAGCTATCGGGAAACCCCGTGGAATAAAAAAGGAATAACCCGTTTTGGCGATATTTTTGAAGCAACGCATTCAAAAATGGTGACAAAACAAAAAAGAATGGTTTACAAAACAATATCCACATGAAACGAACATGTCGAATAAATGTGAAACACAAGAAAATGAATTATAGAAAAAACTCTATCATCGGATTTAACGGATGTTTTTCGCAAGCGAAAAACTAAAATCCGTGTAATTCGCGTAATTCGATGAAAAAAATTAATTCTTGGACATTTTACAAATTTATAAACAGATGAAAATAAAAATAATTATAATAACATTTATGTTGTTAGCTTTAAGCAGCTTGTTGCAGGCGCAGGATACGTTAACCCGTTATCTTGAAACAGCGGCAAAAAACAACCCTGCATTAAAGGCAAAATTCAACGAATATCAGGCGGCTTTGGAAAAAGTGCCTCAGGTAGGAACTTTGCCCGATCCTCAGATAACCTTTGGCTATTTTATTCTTCCGGTGGAAACCAAAACCGGCCCGCAACGATTTAAGATTTCTGCTTCTCAGATGTTTCCCTGGTTTGGAACTCTGGGAAAGAGCGAAGATGTGGCGGTTAATCGTGCCAAGGCAAAATACGAACTTTTTGAAGAAGCCAAATCGAATCTGTTCTTTAGCGTGAAGGCCAATTATTACAAGCTTTACTTTTTAAGGAAAAGCATTGCCATCACCCAAGACAATATCAGAATTTTAAACACTTTCAAAAACCTGGCACTCATTAAAATGGAATCCGGCACCGGTTCGGGAGTGGATGAGCTTAGGGTTGAGATGGAACTGGCTGATTTGGAAAATACCCTGGCCTTGTTGCGCGACCGGTGGTTTGCCGGCGTGGTATCGTTTAATAACTTGCTGAATGTGGATGAAACAAGCCCGGTTGAGGTACCCGAAACTCTATGGACGGACGATCTTGCCTTTTCAAAGCAGGCCGTGCTGGACAGCTTGAAACAAAACAACAATCAGCTGCAAAGCCTCGACTACCTGTACAAATCATATCAGGATCAGGAGCTGAAAGCGAAAAGCCAGGGTGCTCCCAATATTCTGGCGGGCATCGACTACATTAATGTGGGAAACGATGGTTTAACGGCACAAAGTGGAAAAGACGCTCTTTTTGTAAAAGTGGGCATCACCATACCGCTCTACCGCAGAAAATATGATGGTATGGTTAAAGAGGCCGTGCTGTTGCAGGAAGCCACGCAGTTTAAAAAAGAGGATAAGGTAAATGCACTGGAAACGCTTTTTGAAAACACATACAGCCAATACAGCGATGCCGACAGAAGGCTTATTCTTTTCCGGAAACAATCGGATTTGGCTTCCAAAGCCATCCGGATTTTGCAAAGCGATTATGCTTCCAACGGTAAAAATTTCGAGGAGATATTGCGTATGGAGCGAAAGCTGCTAAAATATTCGCTGGAGCTTGAAAAAGCCCGCTCCGATAAGCAGGCAGCCGTAGCATTTGTTACCTATCTAATGGGGAGATAAACGCTGCTCTGCCCCGGGGTTCAGCCCGGGCAACATCAAAACGGAATAATAAATCATATACTATGAAATATCCATGATGAATTTTCCTGAAATTGAGTAGCTATTAAAGCTCCGGAGGAGCGTAATATTTATAAAAAAATCAGAAATCAAAATATTAAACAAATGAAAAAAATAAACAAACAAACCATCACCATAGCGGCAGCGGCATTAGTAGTCGGGCTGCTGTCAGGCTGGCTTTTCTTTGGGGGAAGTTCTACAGCTGTGGCGGAACACAATCATACCGAACAGGCAAACGCCAAAGAAACCATATGGACATGCTCCATGCACCCTCAGATTAAACAAAACGAGCCGGGCAACTGCCCCATCTGCGGAATGGAACTTATTCCGCTGGATGATGCCTCTGAGGATACCGGTGAAGAAGCCGGCCCCGACGAAATCCAAATGACACAATCTGCCATAAAACTGGCTGAAGTTCAGACCTATACTGTTAAAGAGGGTTCACCCGAAAAAAATATTTATCTGCTCGGTAAAGTAAAACCCGACGAAAGAAATATTGCTGCTTTAACAGCGCGGTTCAACGGACGTATTGAAAAGTTGTACGTAAACTATACCGGGCAAGATGTAAAAAAAGGAGAAAAACTTGCTTCCATCTATTCGCCTGATTTGATTACAGCTCAGCGCGAACTTATCGAAGCACAAAAGTATAAAGATACCAACCCTTCGTTTTACAGGGCTTCGCGCAGTAAACTTAAATTATGGGACCTCACCGAAGAGCAGATTAATGCCATCGAAAATCAGGGCAAACCCGCCATTTATTTTGATATTCTTTCCCCCATTTCGGGTACGGTAACCCGCCGGGATGTCTCCATAGGAGATTATGTTAAAGAGGGTTCGCCCCTATTTGAAGTGATTAATCTGAAAAAGGTCTGGGTAATGTTTGATGCTTACGAATCTGATCTGCCCTGGATTAATAAAGGAGACACCATAAAATATACGCTACAGTCGATACCCGGGAAAGTTTATACCGGTACCGTTTCCTATATCGATCCTTTTATCAACAACAAAACACGCGTTGCTCAGGTAAGGGTTACCGTGAACAACAGAGATATGAAGCTGAAACCCGAAATGTTTGCCAATGGGATTCTTCAATCTAAAGTTGCCGAAACCACCGGACAACTGCTTATTCCAAAGACTTCCATATTATGGACAGGGAAGCGTGCCGTAGTGTATGTAAAAGTTCCCAACCGAAAATCACCAACCTTTGCTTATCGTGAGATAACTTTGGGACCTGAAACCGGAAACTTTTATGTGGTTGACCAGGGTTTGCAGGCAGGCGAAGTCATTGCTTCCAACGGTGTGTTTATGATTGATGCATCGGCACAGCTGGCCGGAAAACCCAGCATGATGAATCCCGAAGGCGGCAAAGTAAACACCATGCCGGGTATGGATATGGGCGGAGATGATAACAAAGAGATGGACGAATCGGATGATTCGGGTTCAAAAACATCTGACAAGCAGCAAGATGCCGGCGCAACGCCCATGGAATTTAAAATGCAGCTTGGGAAAGTGGTGGATCAGTACCTGTTGATGAAGGATGCCTTTTTTAACGGTGATGAGCAAGCAGTGGAAACGGCAGCCAAAAATACGTTAAATGCATTGGATAAAGTGGATATGTCACTCCTAAAAGGTGAAGCTCATTTGCAATGGATGAAATATCAAAAACCCATCAAAGAGAACCTTAAAGGCATTATAAGCATGAAAGGGATTGAGATGAAACGGTCGCATTTTAGTATTGTGTCCAATAATCTTTCCGATGCCATAGCCGCGTTTGGCGTTCATAGTACAACCGCTGAAACCGTTTACCTCGAATTTTGCCCCATGGCTTTCGACAACAAAGGTGCTTTTTGGCTAAGCGACACCAAGGTAATCAAAAACCCCTATTTTGGCGATAAGATGCCCACCTGCGGAGAGGTGAAAAAGGAGTATTAATCAGAACCTGATGTAGCCATACCCAAAAAAACAAAACTACTCCTGTCATCTGAGCGGAGTCGAAAGGTGACACACTTCGACTCCGCTCAGTGTGACAATGCCTTTCTGCCTGCGGATGGCAAGCTTCGGAATGACTTGTGCTTTATTTTTTTCTGAGTTAGTTCTTACGTCCTCAGCCCAAAAAATTATACAAACATTCTTCAAAATAGTATAATAGTGCTACCGGCCTCATACTCTATTTTTGTCGCCAACTTAACAGTTATTCTGTGCTGCCCGGTTATAGGCAAAACAACATTTATTTACCGGAAGCTTTTATAAAACATAAAAATAGAAACTATGACAAAAGTATTACGCAAAACATTATTATCCTTTATAATAGGATTCTTAACCATTGGCATGGCCGCTGCACAACAGCCATTACTGATTCCCGGTACCTTATCAGGAACCGACATCACCCTTAACCTTCAAAACGGAACTTACCAGTTTTATCAAGGTATTAATACCACTACCATGGGGGCAAACGGAAACATCCTCGGCCCTACTTTGGTGCTTGATAAAGGCCAACAGGTAAACATTACGGTAAACAACCAACTGGTCGATACCACAACCATTCACTGGCATGGTATGCATGTTTCCGCTTCAAACGACGGCGGCCCGCACACAACCATCGCCCCGGGTACCAGCTGGCATCCTGCTTTTACGGTAATGGATAAAGCAGGTACTTACTGGTATCACCCTCATCTGCATACTAAAACCAATAAGCACGTTTCACTGGGGATTGCAGGGATGATTATAGTAAAAGATGAAGAAGAGTCCTCCCTTGATTTACCCCGTACTTATGGAGTTGATGACTTTCCATTGGTAATTCAAACCAAAGATTTTGACGCCGACAAACAAATTGTGGTGCCTTCAAATTCCGATGATGTGGTAATGGTAAATGCTACCATCGACCCTTATCTTGATGTTCCGGCACAGGTAGTGCGGTTTCGTTTGCTAAACGGATCGTCGCAACGGGTTTTCAAAATCGGGCTTTCCGGAAACAACACCTTTTACCAGATTGCTTCGGATGGCGGATTGCTGAGTGAACCACTTGCACTAACCCGCCTTCAGCTGGCACCGGGCGAGCGCGCCGAACTGCTTATTGACTTTACCGGTAAAGAGGGACAGTCACTTCAGCTGATGAGTTATGCTGCGGAATTTCCCAATGGGATATACGGAGCAACCAATCCCGGTATGATGTCGAATATGACGCTGAATGGTTATAATCCAAATCCCCTTAACGGAGCCAATTTTAACATTATCACCTTTAACGTTGGAAGTATGAATAACAATCCGGTTACTTCCATTCCTGCGCAACTGGTAACATTAAACCCTATTCCCGAAAGCGAGGCCACTACCACCCGCCAGCTTACCTTTACTCCTGAACAGATGGGTCCCAACCAGTTAAACGGAAAATTTCTGATAAATGGAGTTAGCTTTAATATGGATGTTATTAATTATTCTATCCCGCTGGGTAATACCGAGATATGGGTGTTGAAAAACCAATCGGCCATAGCCCATCCATTCCACATTCATGATGTGCAGTTTTATGTGCTTGACAGAAACGGAGTTGTGCCTCCTCCTGAAGAGCAGGGTAGAAAAGATGTAATCCTGGTTAAACCACAGGAAACCGTGCGGTTTATTGCCAGTTTTGATGATTTTGCCAACGATTCGGTACCCTATATGTACCATTGCCACATGCTTACGCATGAAGATATGGGTATGATGGGGCAGTTTGAAGTGGTTGATAATACCACCGGGGTTAACAATAATAATATTGAAGTAGGAGGAGTAACCATATACCCCAATCCTTCAATGGGTGATTTTCTGACGGTAACCAGTGACGAAAGCAATCTTCGTTCCATAACCATTTATGGCCTTACAGGGGAGCAACTGCTAAAACGCCAGGCTACCGGAAACAACCTGACAAAAATAGATGTTTCAACTTTTACAAGTGGATTGTATTTGATAAAGATTGAAACCGAAAAGGGAGATGTCGTAAAGAAAGTTGTAATTAAATAAGAATGCATTCAATAATGAATTCCATAACCATAAATATAGAAAACCTGAAGTGTCACGGCTGTGCCAACACCATTACAAGAGGGTTAAATAAAATAGAGGCGGTTAAAAGTGTTTCTGTTGACGTACCCGCATCATCCGTTAAAATTTCGTTTGACGGGGGAGATGAAAACATAGAATCCATTAAAACCAAATTGTCCGGTATGGGATATCCCGAATCAGGACACAATACTACTGTATCGGTTGCAAAATCGTTTGTGAGCTGTGCAGTGGGAAGAGTAACGAAATAGTTTTTAATTAACATAATTTGAAAAAATGAAAAAATCATTATTAGTTTTAGGAATGGCACTGCTGCTTATTGGCGGTGGAGCTACTTTTACAGCCTGTAACAGTGCTGCAAACAAAACAAAAACGGAAGCAAAAGCCAAAGTTAAAAAAGAATCAAAAAAAGAAACAGCCGAATACCAGTGTCCCATGCATTGCGAAGGCGACAAAACCTACGACAAGCCTGGTAAATGTCCCGTTTGTGGCATGAACCTTAAGGAGGTTGCCATGAACCACGGGCATGAGGGGCATAAACATTAATGAAGACGTTAGGTTATGTTGAGTGATTTTTTGTAGTTTTAGCGAAGAAAAACCAAAACTATGAAAACCTCAAAAATCCATCTGATAAAAGCTGACATCACCACATTGGAGGTGGATGCCATAGTAAATGCTGCCAACCGTACGCTGCTTGGCGGCGGCGGGGTGGATGGAGCTATCCACCGGGCAGCAGGGCGTGAGTTGTTGGAGGAGTGCAAAACGTTGGGCGGCTGCCATACCGGCTCGGCAAAAATTACCGGAGGGTATAAACTGCCTGCAAAATATGTTATCCACGCTGTCGGGCCTGTTTGGCATGGCGGCAACAACCATGAGGACGAGCTGCTGAGAAGCTGTTATACCACGAGTTTAAATCTTGCTGCAGAAAACGGTTGTAAAACCATTGCATTTCCCAACATTAGTACGGGTGTTTACAGGTTTCCCAAAGAGAGAGCCGCAAGCATTGCCGTAGAGGCCGTTACCAGCTATTTGAAAAAACACGAGCTCCCCGGGAAAGTTTATTTTGTCTGTTTTGATGAGGAGAACTATCAAATTTACAATCGCCTGTTAAACAATTAGTCTGACTATTGTATCGCCACCTTTCCAATACTTGTCAAACCATCTTTGCCATACACTTTTACAAGGTAAAGCCCCGCCGGAAGCTGTGAAACATTTACCTCGGTTTTATCTTGATGCAATCCCGCTATTTTTAAAGCTACTGTTCCTGATAAGGTTAAAATTTCGACTTTGGTAACAGGATATTGACTTTGTACAACAATCCGGTTGTTGGCAGGATTTGGATAAATTAAAACACCATTATCCTGATTCTGTTTTTTTATCCCCGTAACATAAACACAAACGCTATCTTTATAAGGATAATTCTGTAGAGTTGCCGGTTCCGATTCGCATAGCTCAACATCTTCCCACACTGCTGTTACTTTATAACAGTAAATTTTATGTGGATTAACATTGGGATAACTGTCATAAAAACAGTATGAGGTGTTGGCAGTATCAAAAGGAATGGTGGCATATAAAATGTAATCTTGTTCATCTTCACCTTTACGG
>WGDP01000248.1 GCA_015493215.1 Bacteroidales bacterium
GATTAAAACCATGGAACCCGGCTTAAGCGGCGACTTTGGCGAGCTGATGAAACTTGCCGACAAACGGGCAAAACTGTATGTTCGTACCAATGCCGACACACCACACGATGCACAGGTAGCCCGCGACTTTGGTGCACAGGGAATCGGCCTTTGCCGTACCGAACACATGTTTTTTGGTGGCGACAAAATTATCGCCATGCGCGAAATGATTCTTGCCGAAGATGAAACCGGACGCCGTGCCGCACTCGACAGATTGTTACCCATTCAACGTAAGGACTTTGAAGGTATTTTTGAAGCCATGCAGGGACTGCCTGTTACCGTTCGCCTGCTCGACCCGCCATTGCATGAGTTTGTTCCCCATGACGATAAAGGCCAAAAAGAGATGGCAAAAGTAATGGGTGTTGATGTGAAGGTTATCAAACATAAGGTGGAAGACCTTTCGGAGGTTAACCCTATGCTTGGACACCGTGGTTGCCGTTTGGGAAATACTTATCCCGAAATTACCGAAATGCAGGCTCGCGCCATCATTGAAGCTGCCCTTAACCTGAAAGAAAAAGGCATCAAAACGCATCCTGAAATTATGATTCCTTTAACAGGAACCCTGGCAGAGATGAAAATGCAGGAAGAAATTGTTCGCAACACCATCGCAAAAGTTTTTGAAGAGAGAGGTGAAAAAATCGACTACCTCGTGGGTACCATGATTGAAATTCCGCGTGCAGCCTTAACAGCTGATAAGATTGCCGAATCTGCCGAATTTTTCTCCTTCGGAACCAACGACCTTACCCAGATGACTTTTGGTTATTCGCGTGATGATGCCGGCAAATTCCTGCCCATCTACATTGAAAAAGGCATCTTGAAAAACGATCCTTTTCAGGTTCTTGATCAGGAAGGTGTTGGCCAGCTTGTTGAAATGGCTGTTAAAAAAGGTCAAAAAACCCGCAAGAAAATTAAACTTGGCATTTGCGGCGAACATGGCGGCGAACCCAGCTCCATCGAATTTTGCCACCGTGCCGGCTTACACTATGTAAGCTGCTCGCCATTCCGCGTTCCCATCGCACGATTGGCAGCTGCCCAGGCAAAAATTATGAATACGCATAGTTGGAAAAAAGCCAACAAGTAAAGTTAGAATCTAACTAAATTAAGCCATCCGGATACAATTCCGGGTGGCTGATTTGTTTTATATATCTTTTATTAATTAAATTCGCCTTAAAATTTAAACCCTAAAAACATTTATTATGGCAAAAGATGTAAATAAAATTAAAAATGCACTTAAATCGTATGGCATCACCGATGTTGAAGAGTTGTATTACAACCTTTCGTACGATGAGCTGTACAAACATGAACTCGACCCCAATAACGAGGGATTCGCTAAAGGAACTTTAACCGACACCGGTGCCGTTGCCGTTGATACCGGCATTTTTACCGGACGTTCACCTAAAGACAAATATATTGTTGACGAAGAGACTTCGCGTGACAATATTTGGTGGAAAAACGAACAACGGAAATCATCCGACAACAAGCCCCTTTCGGAAGAAAATTTCGAATATCTCTATAAAATCAGTGCCGACCGTTTGAATGGCAGAAAACTTTATGTACAAGACGGTTATGCCGGTGCCAACGAAAACACTCGTATTCGTGTTCGTATTGTTACCGAAATTGCCTGGATGGCACATTTCGTAAAAAATATGTTCATCCGCCCTACCGACGAAGAGTTGGAAACATTTGAACCCGATTTTGTTATGCTGAACGCCTGTCGTGCCACCAACCCCCGTTGGAAAGAGATGGGCATGAACTCGGAAGTATATGCTGTTTTTAATCTGAAAAAGAAATTTGCTTTGGTGGGTGGCACCTGGTATGGTGGCGAAATCAAAAAAGGTTTCTTCTCCATTATGAACTATTACCTCCCGTTAAAGGGTATTGCAGCCATGCACTGCTCGGCCAACACCAGCAAAGATGGTAAAGATGTGGCTATTTTCTTTGGCCTTTCGGGAACCGGAAAAACAACCCTCTCTGCCGACCCCAAACGTCTCCTTATTGGTGATGACGAGCATGGCTGGGACGATGATGGTGTTTTCAACTTTGAAGGCGGATGTTACGCCAAGGTTATTGACCTTGACCCTGAAAAAGAACCGGACATTTGGAAAGCCATTAAAAAAGATGCCCTGCTTGAAAATGTGGTAGTGGACGAAAAGGGTCACATCGACTTTAGCGATACATCTAAAACGCAAAACACAAGGGTTTCTTACCCCATTTATCATATCGAAAATATTGTTAAACCGGTTTCAAAAGCCGGCCATGCACAAAAGGTTATCTTCCTTACGGCAGATGCTTTTGGCGTTTTGCCTCCCGTTTCAAAACTTACCAAAGACCAAACAAAATATCACTTCCTGAGTGGATATACTGCTAAGGTTGCCGGTACCGAAAGGGGTATTACCGAGCCGGTTCCATCCTTCTCAGCAGGATTTGGCGCTGCATTTCTATTACTGCACCCAACCAAATATGCCGGTGAGTTAATCAAACGCATGGAGCAAAACAATGCTCAGGCATACCTCGTGAATACAGGATGGATTGGTGGTGCTTACGGTGTTGGTAAAAGAATCGACCTGCCCACCACCCGTGCCATCATCGATGCTATTTTGGACGGAAGCCTTGACGTTGCCGAGTACGAAAACCTGCCATTCTTTAACCTTGCCATTCCAAAGGCTTTGGAAGGAATCGACAGCAAAGTTTTCAACCCGCGTAATCTTTGGGAAGACCCAACCAAATGGGACGCTCAGGCCAAAAAACTTGCACAAATGTTTATCAACAACTTTGAAAGTTTTACCGATAACGAAGAAGGAAAACGACTGGTGGCTGCCGGACCGCAGTTGTAGTTTTTTCTATCAATCATTAAAACAAACCCCGTTCCCAAAAAGAACGGGGTTTGTTGTTTTAAAGTCTGGTTTAAACCTGAAAATCAAATACAAGCTACAATTGTTAAAAACTACCTGTTTTTGGCTGTTTTAAAATAACCTGACGGCGGTTCTTTTTTCTACTTTTGCAGCATGAGTAAAATGGTAAAAACGGTATTGCTTTTGGGTTCAAACATTGAGCCACGGTTGACGTTTTTAAACCGTGCCCTGTTGCTTTTAGAAAAAGAAACGGGAAAAGCCGTTGCCATTTCGGGCGTTTATGAATCGGAGCCGTGGGGGTTTGAAGCAAAGACATCTTTTTATAATCAGGCAGTTGTGTTTGAAACCGATAAACCGGCCGGGGAGATACTAAATATTTGTATGAAGATCGAAACAGCTTTGGGAAGAGAAAGGGGTAATACTGAGGGATATGCTTCGAGAACCATTGATGTTGACATTTTATATTTTGGAAACAGGGTTATCAGCACAAAAAAGCTGATCGTTCCGCATCCCAGGCTGCATTTGCGCAGGTTTGCCCTGATGCCGTTAACCGAAATAGCAGCCGGTATGATTCATCCGTTGTTAAACAAAACCTCAAAAGAGTTGTTGGCAGAATGCCCTGACCATTCTGAAGTTAAGCTTGTAAATCAGTAAAACAGATGCAGTACAATTTTATAGCCATCGAAGGAAATATAGGCGCCGGGAAAACATCGCTATCAACCCGCATTGCCAACGACTTTAATGCCAAACTAATTTTGGAAGAGTTTGAAGACAACGCCTTTTTACCCAGGTTTTATAAAGATCCTGACAAATACGCCTTTCCGCTGGAGATGACTTTTTTGGCGTCGCGATATCAACAATTAAAGGATAAACTGGGACAGCAGGATTTATTTAAAGATTTCACCATTTCGGACTACTACATTGTTAAGTCGTTGATTTTTGCAAAAAAAACGCTGCCTCCTGACGAGTACAACCTTTACACCCGTTTTTTTAACATCATTTTTACGCAAATCCCCAAACCCGACTTGTTAGTATATCTCTACCTTAAAACCACAAACCTGCAAGCCAACATTCATAAAAGAGGCCGCCCGTATGAAATGTCAATTGAAAATGAATATCTCGACAAGATCCAGGAAGGCTACTTTGAGTATTTTAAGCAACAACCCGACAATCAAAGGGTTTTAATTATCGACACCAATAACATTGATTTTGTAAACAACAACAACGATTATAAAAAGATAGTTGACATTATCAACCGGCCATATAAGCCCGGGATTCACAGGATAATACCCTAACCTGTGAATAAATCAGAAAAGACAAATAACAAATTCCAAATAAATCATTCAATAACAATATTATCTCCGGTCAAAGATTCAAAATTATTCCCACTGCACCGGTAAAGGCCACCAAATAGATGATGATAAGGGTTTTCCAAAAGGAGTTGGCATGTTTCATATCCATAAACTGAAAAAAAACAAAAAAGAATTTAACAGCCGACAAACCAAGTATTAGCAGGGCAGCTAAATACCAATTGTTAACGGTTCGTGACGAAATGGCGGTTATCAGCGTGATGATATAGAGTAAGATGATTATTTTTTCGTGTGTTAATTTCATTTGTTTAAAATTAAAGGTTTACAAAACAAGATAGAGCATCGGAAAAAGCAGCAACCAAATCAAATCGCACAAATGCCAAAAGGCAGCGCCGGCCTCGGCATCCAACACATCGTAGTCGCCCTTTCTTTTCTTTAAACCAAAATAGATAAAAAGCAACAGAACCAATCCCACCATTACATGAATAACATGAAAGCCGGTAAGCAGCCAGTAAAAATTAAAAAAGGTATTGTAGCCCAGGGTAATGCCGTGCGAAAATTTTTCGGAATACTCAATTCCTTTGAGTATTAAAAACAGCAGGCCTCCACTCATGGCCA
>WGDP01000249.1 GCA_015493215.1 Bacteroidales bacterium
CACGTATATGATAATACCAAGAAAGAAGTCGCTTTTTTTAATCTTATTTTTCATTTATTAAACAATAAAAAAATATTTTTTCTTTTTTTATGATTTAGGTATCCAACAAATTTGCAATTTTATCCCTTTAAAAATGCTAAGATACAATATCTGATTAAAAAAGAAAGTTATCAGGGTTGAATAGGATAAATACATATAAAATCAGAATAAAAAAAACAGTTTTGTTTTCGTTGTTAACATTTTGTTTTTTAATGATTAACAGTTATTTAACAGCACAACAGAAAAATAATAAAAATCTGTATTCATTTGATGCCGTGTTGTTAACATCTGATAGTTTATTGCCGGTTCCGGATGCTCACATTATCAGTAAGCGAATGCTTTGGGGAAACATTTCGAACAAAAACGGCCGGTTTAAAATGCTGGTTGACCCCCATGACACGTTAATGATAACATCAATAGGATACAGTAGTAAAATATTTTTTATTACCGATTCGGTTAGAAACAGCCCTGCCCCCGACACCGTTTTAATGGAAAAAGATACCGTTTTAATCAATGAAATTATTATTCATGCTTATTGGGACTACGAAACTTTTAAGCAAATGATTGTTGAAATGCCCTCCGTGGATTTGAGTCCGTTTTATCCCGATATGAATGAAGACCCGTTAATGTATAAACAGCCAGGGCCATATACCATTGGCGGGCCTATACAAGCCTTATACAATGTGTTTAACCGAAGTGCCCGCCTGCAACGCAAACTGATACGAAACCGGAGAGAATACAACAAGCTTATGATACAAATGGGAAGGGTTCAGGATACCATTCCGGCTATACCTGAGCATATGCGAGTGATGCCACACTAATTGTAATTCCTTTTATTGATGACAGGCGGTGGGCGCAAGCTTCGATGGTGGCTCCGGTGGTTATTACATCATCCACAATTAATATATGTTTGTTTTGTAACAGCGCTTCGTTGCGAACCTGAAAAACATCCTTTACATTTTCCCACCTTTTGTATCGCGACTTTTTTGTTTGCGAAGTGGTGTTGTGTACTTTTACAAGGTTGTCAACCTGAATTTCGGCATTCATTGCCAAAGCAATTCCTTCGGCAATCAGGTCGCTTTGATTATAACCGCGTTTCTGCTTTTTTTTAGGATGCATGGGTACCGGTATAACTACCTGAACCGTATTGTATAATTGGCTTTTTTTCAAATCTTTTCCAAACTTCTTTCCCAAATATATGCCCACCTGTTTTTTGCCTTGATACTTTAAATTATGCATCAGCCGCTGGGTTTTACCCTGTTTACTAAAAAACAGGTATGAGGTGGCGGCGTTCAGCTCAACACGACCCCAAAAGGTGCGTGATACCGGATTGCTTTCGTGAAGATGAAAATTGGTTTTGGGCAGATGATAAAGGCATTTTGTGCAGATTACCTCCTCCTGATTATACAACACATGCCTGCAAGCCTGACAGGTTCGTGGGAAAAACAGATGGGTAAAACCATTTATCCAGGGAGCAGTTTTCATGTGGATAAAGGTACAATAACTCCTTGAAAAAGGCAAATGAATATGATGCTGCTTCAAAAGGTTGTTCAGATTGTTTATTTCAATTGATTAGTTTTTCTGCTCTTTTTTATAGCCCGTGGCGCTGCCACAGGCTAAATTAAACAAGACTTTCAGCCTTGTTCTTCGTAATTAGCAGAAAAAAGTTCTCTGCCTTGTTCCAAGCTCATCCGGATTTGCCTGTCTGCCGCAGGCAAGCCCGTCCGAACGTGCCTTTTCGGCGCGGGCGGGCCTGCCCGACTATGTCATTCAGATGGGTAATCCGACCGACATAACACATTGTTTACAACTTAACGCCAAACAATTCGTTGATGGCATCTCTGTACTTATTATGAATGTAACGGCGTTTTAGTTTAAGGTTGGCGGTAATTTCGCCGGTTTCGATGGACCACTCGTGGTCGATAAGTTCAAACTTTTTAATCTTTTCGTAATCGCCAAAATGTTTGTTGTATTCACTGATTTCTTTTTTCAAACGGTCGCGAAAAACCTTTTCTTTAATAACCTGTTTGTTGCTTTCACATTTTACATTGTGAATCGAACACCACTGTTTTAAATATTCAAAATCGGGTACAATAAGTGCTGCGGCAAACTTTTGATTTTCGCCAACCACCATAATCTGGTCAATAAAAGGCGATTCTTTAAATTTGTTTTCAATTAAGGCGGGCGAAATATATTTCCCCATGGAGGTTTTAAAAATTTCCTTAAGCCGCCCGGTAATTTTTAACATACCGTCTTCATCAATAACCCCTTTGTCACCGGTATGAAGCCATCCGTTTTCGACAACCTCTTTGGTAAGTTCGGGTTTTTTATAATAGCCTTTCATGATGCTTGGGCCTTTGGCCATAATTTCGCCTTCGGGCGATATTTTTACTTCCAGATTTTTAACCGGAGGGCCTACGGTTCCTATTTTACGCTGTCCTTTTTCAAAGGTGTTCACTGCAATTACCGGTGAACTTTCCGTCATACCATACCCTTCAAGGGTGGGTAAACCGGCAGCATTAAATACTCTGGCCAAACGAGGTTGAATGGCGGCACCACCCGAAATAATAGCCCTCATATTTCCTCCCAGTGCTTCACGCCATTTGGAGAAAATTAATTTGTCGGCAATTTTAAGCTTTGCAAGATAAAAGGGATTTGCAATATCATATTCGTATTTTTCGCCAAGGCGTACGGCCCAGAAAAAAAGTTGATGTTTAATGCCGGTCAGTTTGCGCCCTTTGGCAAGAATTTTATCGTAAACTTTTTCGAGCAAACGAGGCACGGTGGTTAAAATATGTGGCTTAATCTCTTGAATATTTGCCGCAATAGTACCCATGTTTTCGGCGTAATAAATGGACACACCAAGATACAGAAATACATAAATGTTGGTTCTTTCGTAAACGTGGCATAGCGGTAAGTAGCTGATGCTCCGGCAATACTGATCGACAGGGAAAATGTGATAAACAGCACTAACATTGCTTAAAATGTTGTTGTGCGACAGCATTACCCCTTTGGGATCGCCGGTGGTACCCGATGTGTAAATCATGGTGGCAACATCATCAGGTTTAACATCTTCTTTAGCTGCTTTTAATTGGCCGGGGTTTGCATTTGATTTACCCAAATCAACAAGTTGGCTCAGGTGCTTTTGATCTTCCATTTCAGTAAAGGTGTAAACACCTAAAACATTGTCGATGTCAGGAAGAATGTGTTCTATCTTTCTCCAAATTTCTTTTCCTGAAATAAAAACATACTTTGCATCCGACTCGCGTAATATGTATTTGTAATCTGACTCGCTAATGGTCGGATAAATGGGTACGTGAATTGCACCGAGCTGCAATATTGCATGGTCAACAAAGTTCCATTCAGGCCTGTTGGGTGATATGGTGGCAACCTTATCACCTTTTTTAATCCCCAACTTCATCAACCCGTAACTAATGTAATCCACTGTTTGACGGATTGTTTTTATATCGTACTTAACCCATTTTCCATTTATCTTTCCTGCTAAAACATCCTCTTTTGGCTCAAATTCCTGTTCGTAACGAGGCAGTAAATCAAATATCCTTTTAACTTCCATGTTGATTCAATTTTATTAAGCGCAAAAGTAAACAAAATATTAAGTTTGTAAAAAGCTGTATTACAACATAATACAAACAATTACGCATGCATAATAATAAAATTATATTTCAGAAAGTCATTTTCATGTTTTGTTCAAAATTGGTAAAAACAAATTATATAGATGTTATATTA
>WGDP01000250.1 GCA_015493215.1 Bacteroidales bacterium
ATAGCTCCGATAACTATCGGAGGAATAAACTAATTTATCGTCCCGTACAACTGTCGGGATGGTTTTTCTTTGTGCCAAGGGCACGAAGAAAAACCATTTAAAATTATACTATGACTCAAAAATAGCATTAGAAATTATGATACATTTAATTAATATACATCACCTTATCTAATATACACATCTTAGGCTTTAAACAACTTCATTCCCTATGCATTATTAATAGACATTATTTAAACTCCGAGCAGGGGTATCTGCTCAATTTTTTTCTAAAAACCTTTATTAACGAAAGCTCCACACCGCCCCGGTAGTTGGATGCCGGATGCAGCGAAGAAACATTCACATCGTAACTGACGGTAAACCTGTATAGGTGATATTCAGCACCGATGGCCGGTATCACATCTCGGTTCCATCTGTACCACAGCCCTCCAAAAAGCCGTATGTCGGACATGGCATAAAACAGGTTGGCTCCAAAAATAAGTTCCTGTGTATTGGCCTGAACGGAATAAAATGCCGCCGGAGCAACCGTCAGTTTTTCATCAACGGCAAGTTCCGCCCGTACATGAAAGATTAATTTTAAATCTATTCGGTTGTCCGCATCGTAAAACGAAGTTTTTGGCCGGTTGATATGATGCAATGCCGAACCCGCTTCCAGCTTAAGGTTATTGTTAACGGCATACGAAATG
Organism: Bacteroidales bacterium; assembly: GCA_015493215.1. Taxonomy (GTDB): domain Bacteria; phylum Bacteroidota; class Bacteroidia; order Bacteroidales; family F082; genus B16-G9. Next base: position 684 of record WGDP01000250.1, read on the forward strand.
TTGACCCCAAAGTTAATATCGGGCGCAAAAACCGACTGTGCTCCAAAAGGTTCGTTATTGTTCATATTGGGGTCAAACTTAACACCGTTCCACTGCTCATCAAATACAAGGTTGGCAAACTGAACACTTCTGTTTAACACACCTATTGAGAAGCCCATACTTGCCAAAAAGGTGTTATCGCGATTAAAACCCTGTGTAACCGAAAACGACAACATGGCCAGCGTGTTACTTAAAACGCCATCGCCGGCATGGTCGTTATAGGCCGATAAACCAACCCCAAACCAGGTGCGATACATCCCTTTAAAGGTGAACCTGCCATCCACAAAACCGGTGTAAGTTTTATAGGGCGTACTTATGCTACTCCACTGATTACGATAGACTAACCCAACCCGAAGCGGCGTAGCCCCCACGCCCGTTAAAGCAGGATTTACATTCAGCAAAGCATTGTAAAACTGCGAAAAATGGATGTCCTGAGAGAAGAGGTTTCCAGAGGTAAAAAGCAAAATAAAAAGTACAATTTTCTTTTTAAGCATTGCGGTTTTTGTCGAAATTCAAAGATAAAGAAAAAAACAGTATATTAAATTCAAGTTTTTTTTAAACTAAAAGATTAATAGCAAGATTAACCAAGCAGCTAATGCAAATAGAAACAAACAAAACAATTCATAAGTTTATTTTTCTAAATTTGCGTTATGAAAATTCTAATGGTATTAGACCACGAGTTCCCCCCGGATATTAGGGTAGAAAACGAAATTGAGGTTTTGTCAAAAGCAGGACACGAAGTCTTTTTAGCGTGTTTTACTTTAAAAAATAAAAAGAAAAATGAGTTAACCGGTACGGTACACATTTACAGAAAACCAATTTCCCCATTTATATATAAAACGAGTGTTGGAGCTTTAAAAGCTCCAATCTATTTCAACTTTTGGAGAAAATACTTACATAATTTGTTTAAAGAGCAATCCTTTGATGCAATACATATTCACGATTTGCCGCTTGCGAAAGTAGGATATGAGATCTCAAGAAAATATGGCATACCATTCATTCTTGATTTACATGAAAACTGGCCTCATCTGCTTAGAGATGCAAAACATACCAACACATTTCTTGGAAAAATCCTCTCCTCAAACAGACAATGGGATAAGTATGAAAAAAAATATACTAATAAAGCCGATAGAATAATAACTGTAGTGGACGAGATGAAAAACAGGATAATCAATCTTGGTAATCCGAAAAATAAAATATTTGTTGTTCAAAATTCTATCAACCTTAACAATATTGAAAAAACCAAACCTAAAAACAGTTACTCTGCAAACGATGAGCTAATACTAATGTATGCAGGGGGCATTACAGCGCCAAGAGGAATCCAATATGTTATTGAAGGTTTGAGCTATCTGAAAAACAGAAAAGTTAAACTTTGGGTTGTTGGAGATGGAATTTACAAACAAGAACTGATGAATCTCACTTCCAGATTAAAGCTGGAAAACACGATACATTTCTTTGGATTTAAACCATTTAACGAAACTATGAAGCTTGTTGCCAAATCTGATGTTGCACTTATCCCTCATGTACGATCAATACAAAATGACAACTCATCTCCAAACAAATTATTTCAATATATGTACTATGGAAAACCTGTGATTGCAAGTAACTGCCTCTCGGTTGAACGTATTGTTAAAGAAGAAAAAGTTGGATTTATTTATGAATATAACAATCCGAAAGCGTTCGCCAATACAGTTGAAAAAATATTAGACAATCCTGATTACCTTATTAACCTTAGCAATAACGGCATAAAAAGTATTCAAGAAAAATATAACTGGGACAAAACCGGGCAAGAGTTATTGTTTCTATATAATTCATTACAAAATGGATAACAAGTACGTAGAAAATTCGCTTAAGAAACTTTTGCACTGGATAGATGTGTATGGTTACATGACTTATGACCCTTACGACATAAAAGGGTACAGCAATTTTACATTAAAATGCATGAACCCACTTAATACCCTCTCATTCCCGGAAAAAGCTACCCGATATTTACTATTAGAAATATTTGACCAATATTTTCCATTACTATTGAGGAAACTATTTGGCATTGAAAAAAAAATACATGCTACTGCACAGGGTACTCTTCTTTTAACCTATCTTAATCTTTATCAAGTCAATAAAAACTCTACCGCTTTATCGAAGGCAAAAGAATTACAAAAATGGCTACTCTCAAACAGCATTAAAGGCTATTCCGGTTATTGCTGGGGAACACCATTTAGGTGGAAGTCAGGAGAATTAATTTATGAAGTCAACACTCCATTCACTGTTGTTACTGCATGGGTTGGCGATGCTTTTTATAAAGCATACAAGCTAACAAATGACAAAAAAGATCTGGAGGTTTGCAAAAGTATATGCAACTTTTTATTGCATGATATACCTCATGAAGAGATGGCTGGCGAAAAAATATGCTTCAGTTATTCTCCATTAAAACAAGATTATATCCACAACGCCAATTTATTTGCCGGTGAATTTCTGTTAAGAATAGGTACCGAAATAAATGACAAAACCTTTATCTCATATGGCATAAAAGCAATAAATTATTCTGTTTCCGAACAAAAGCCAACCGGGTCAATTCCATATTACGGAACCAAAGCAAAAATGCCCGACTTTAACGACCTGTATCACAGCGGGTACGAAATCAGAATGCTTTACTCTGCATGGAAGCTAACCAATAAAAATAATTTGTTTAAAGCAACAGAAAAATATCTATCCTTTTTTATTTCAAACTATTTTCATAAATCCGGTGCTATTTTAACCCAGCCTAAACGTAAGTACCCAAAAGATATTACTGCAGCCGCAGAAGCCATTCTAACCTTATCATCGTTAAAAAATGATTTCTCAGTTGATGAAGTTTTATACAACCGCACAATAAAATGGATTATTGATAATATGCAAACAAAACAAGGTTGGTTTATTTATAGAATAAACAAACCGGGAATCAAAATAAAAATACCTTATATCCGATGGGGTCAATCGTGGATGGCTCTGGCTTTATCTAATCATTTAGTAGTACACAAAACCAATCAATGATAATTTACTTATGAGAACTTTCAAAATTGGTATATTAGGAAATTCGGTTGCTCTTAGAGTCAGGCCTCCATTAAAGATTCCTGAAAACGTTAATTACGGAAGAATTCTGGAAAAGCAGCTTCAAGATAAATTGCCAGATACAAATGTTATTGTTACCAACAAGGCTAAAGGAGCTGCAACAATTATTGATTTTGTCAGGGATATTGATAATCAGCTAAACCTTTTCCCTGATTTCTTTATTCTAAATTTTGGTGTTGTCGATTCTTGTACACGCGAGGTTCCCAAATGGTTTTACGATATACAAGATAAAAAAACCGATAACTTGTTCCGGCTAGCAGTTGCATCAATTTACAGTAGAGTCTTTAAAAAAAACAGACCGTTTTTTGTACGAATAAGGGGACAGAAAAGCTGGGTTAGCTATTCTAAATACGAAAAATATTTTAAAAAAGCATTGTTTATCCTTTCCAAAGAAACTAATGCGGAAATAATTGTATTATCAATAAACCTTGCCAACCAACGAGTTGAAGACGAATTACCAGGAAGTAGAAAAAACCAAATAAAATTTAATAACCTTATTAAAAAAATAACAACTGAAAACGGACATCTTTTTTTAGACACTTCAAGCCTGCAAAGCGAAAATTACTATCCTGACGGGGTACATTTCTCAAACAAAGGACACAAACAAATTGCAGACTTACTAACCGAGTTGATTTTATCACATAAACAAAAGTAGTTTTGGGTATCATAAAAAAACAATCAATTTCAGGATCAATCTACTCTTACATCGGGGTAGGTTTAGGGTTTGTTTTGTCAGGCATACTCCTTCCTAATTTATTGTCAAAAAATGAAATTGGTTTACTACGCGTTTTGTTGTCATACTCAACTCTTTTAGCTCAATTTGCGATTTTCGGAATGAATACTGTTGCGGTCAAACTATTCCCCTCATTTAGAAATCCAGAAAAGAAACACCATGGTTTTTTAGGCATTGCATTACTTGTATCATTAGTGGGCTTCTTAATAACAACTGCTATTTATTTTGGAATGCATAATTTTATTGTGGAAAGTGCAAAAGAAAAATCATCTCTTTTTATTCCTTATTACTACTATGTTGTTCCGATGGTTTTCTTCACATTATTATTTGGTATTTTCGACACCTACTACCGCGTACTATACAATGCTGTAATAGGAATAGTCTATAAAGAAGTTGTCCAGCGAGGCTTGATTATTGTATCGGTAATCCTCTATTTTTTTAAGCTGATAAACTTTCACTCTTTAGTAGTTTTATACACACTTGCCATTATTTCACCTTCTCTATTTCTTTTGGCGGCTTTAGTGAAAGACAAAATATTATTTGTTAAGCCTGATTTGAGTTTTATCGACAAGAAGCTGGCAAGGCAAATGGCCAGTGTTGCATTTTTTGGTATTGTAGCAAGCTATTCAGGCGTATTGGTTGTTAATATCGACATTATAATGGTAGATCACTACCTTGGATTAAGTAATGCCGGTGTTTACACAATAACCTTTTTCTTTGGAACAATAATACTGGTTCCTTTACGTACTATGGGAAAAATAAGTTCTGTGGTTATTGCCGATGCATGGAAAAATAACGACCGAAAAACCATTATGGATATCTATAGGAAAAGCAGTTTAAGCCTTAGTGTCGCAGGTTTATTATTACTCATTGGTATTTGGGGTAACATTGACAATATATTCAAGATTATCGGTACTGATTATCAAGCGGGTAAATATGTTATCTTATTTATCGCACTGGCAAATATAACTGATGTATTTTTGGGAATAAGCCCACACATTATTATAAACTCACCCCATTATCGTTGGCTTTCATTTCTTTTAATATTTTTTACTGTTTTGGTTATAGCTACTAACTATATATTTATTCCTTTATATGGCATAATCGGAGCGGCACTGGCCTCACTTATCTCAAAATCGATTTACAACGTTGCAAAATATTTATTTCTCTACTGGAAATGGAGATTTCAACCATTTAACTTAAAACACCTGTACTTAATTCTGATTAGTATTGTAACATGGTATATCTCAACTTTAATTCCTGTTATTAATAATTTTATAATCGACATTATATTACGGAGCCTTGCAATCACAACACTCTACACCATTGGTATTTACTATCTTAAAATATCTACTGATATTAACACTTCATTAAATAAAATATTCTACAGAATAAGAGGTCATTAACCAATGCTCTTATGCTTCTAACCGATATTTATTACTTTTGTCGCCTGTAAATTGAACTTTTACCTCATGCACGAACCAAAAAAAATAGTTTTTATAGGAAGCGGAGCCATTTCGACGGCCATTGGCAATGTATTGGCGGAAAAGGAAAAATATAACATCCAGCTGTTGTCCATCGAAAAAGATGTTGTAGGCTCGATAAACAAAGCCCACGTTAATGTTAAGTATTTCCCAAACGTCAGGCTTCATCCGGCACTGCGTGCAACCACCGATTTAAATGTGCTTGCTTCGGCAGAAGTTATTTTTTTGGGGATACCTTCCAATGTTATTATCGACTATATCAAAAAGAACAAACAATATTTTAACAAGGAAGCTGTTCTGGTTAACCTTGCCAAAGGGTTTGGAAAAGAGCACCGCACCATTCCTGAAAGCATTGCGAAAGTTATTGACAACCCGGTGGTTAGTATGAAAGGGCCTTCCTTTGCACGGGAGATAATCAACCAAATGCCTACTGCCTTTACCATTGCATCAAAAAAGGATAAATATTTTGAACTTTTTAAAGAGATTTTTGGTTACACCAGTATATATCTTGATTTTTCAAATGATGTTGTTGGCACCGAACTGGCCAGCATTCTGAAAAATATTTATGCCATAATAGTTGGTATTGTTGATGCCCACTACGACTCGCCGAACCTGCGGTCGTTGATACTGACCAATGCCATAAACGAAATGCGTTACGTTATCAATAAATTTGGTGGCAAGGAAGATACCATGTTTCACTATTGTGGTTTTGGCGACTTCAGCTTAACGGCCTTAAACGATATGAGCCGTAACCGAACTCTGGGCCTTTTAATTGGAAAAGGCTTTTTTACCAACTATATTTCCGAAAAGGTTACGCTGGAGGGAAAAATTGCCGTTAATGTTTTTGTTGATGAAATATTAAACAAATCGTTTTTTAAGCCTAAAAAACTGATGATGAATGAACTGTACCGGGTTTTCAACGAAGAAAACTACGATTTGGCCAATTTTGTAAACAACATTTTATCACTCAAGTAAATTTATTTACCGGAAGTTTCGGTAAAAAGCGTTGCCATCTTTTTGGTAAGAACCTTTCTGTTATATTGGTTAACATTTTCACACCGGGGATTTAGCGTGCCACTTTTGAATTGCTCAAATGCTTCCAGCAGATAACTCTTTAACTCACTTACATCATCAAAGTCAAACACATGTCCGCATTTTGTTTCGTTAATAATAAACGCAGCGTCACCATCAACAGGGGCAATGCATAAAACAGGCCTTCCTGAAATTAAGTATTCAAATATTTTTCCGGTTACAATCAATTTCGCATTGGGTGTACGATTTACAAGCAGCAACAGCATTGTAGCACGCTGCTGTTGAGCAATTACTTCCTGATGTGACAAATAGGATATTTTATTCAAATATTTATCTAACCCATAATCCTTTAAAGTATTCAAAGCATTAATATCCAGCTTGCCTACATTTCGTATTTCCAATACGTTTTCGAACCGGCTATCCTCATCAACCAATTCTTTGAGTGCTCTCCACAAATTTAAAGGATTCCTGTCCTTATTCAAAGAACCAACATGAGCCAAAACAAACTTATCTTGTGGATGGTCTTCTGTCGATATCCCGCCATGAACCATATCATCATCGTCAAACCCGTTTGGTATAATGTGGTATTGACGCCTGAATTTCGATTGAAAGTCCATCTCCATGCCTCTGCTGATTACGGTTATCGAATCAGCCTTTTTCAACACTTCCCTTTCCAACTTATGATGTATCCTGTCAGCCCGTTTACTAAGTTTTAAATCCTTGTAAAAGTCAATGTTGGTCCACGGATCCCTAAAATCTGCCAGCCATGAAACACCCAACTTCTCTTTTAACTTTAAAGCAATTAAATGAGCACTGTGTGGCGGGCCGGTACTGACAATTAAATCAACGGGGTTATTTTTAAGGTATTTGGTCAACAGCTTAACGGATGGTTTAATCCAGAACTTTCGCGCATCAGGTATAAACAGATTACCACGAAGCCATACAGCAACATCTTCAAGCAATTGAAATTTATTCTCTTTTTCAGCAATAAACCCGGCTTGAATTTTTTCGCTGCTCTTCTTCCCTGTAAACTTTTTATAAAAGTTGTAAGGTTCCCATATTCTATTCTTTATTATTTCAATCCCGTCGGGGACATCCTTTAATAAAGATTCATCAGTACTTGGGGCTTCCGGGTTTTCAGGCGTAAAAATTACCGGTTCCCATTCAAAATCTCTCAAATATTTTACAAACTTAAGCCACCGTTGTACACCCGCGCCACCGCTGGGAGGCCAGTAATAAGTTATAATGAGAACCTTTTTCATTGCCTATTGTTTATTTCCTTTCCACATCTTCTTTATTTCAACAAATAAAAAGAAGAATACGAGCAGTATTAAAACCAACGAAGATATCAATGAAACAATGTTTCCCACACTCCAAATTGAAGGCTCAAATTTAAACTCAACCTGGTGTTTTCCGGCAGGAATGACCATGGCTCGCAGTACATAATCCGCCCTCAAATAGGGAACCTTTTTCCCGTCAATAAATGCATCCCAGCCTTTATTGTAATATATTTCGGAAAATACCGCCAGCTGTTCCTTTGCAGCATTAAACTGATAAACCAAATGGTTGGGTGCGTACGAAACCATGCTGATTGCCGCTGAGTAATCCTGCTCAAAATGTTTCCCCTGAAGCTGCCCGGCAAACTTATCATCAACAACAGCAGTAGTTTTTAAGTTTACCTTTCCGATTTCAGCAATTTCCCCATCGGCATTTTTAACCTGTTTAACGCCGGTAACAAACCAGGCATGCCCAAAGGCAAAAGGATTTACAATGGGGTCGGCATTGGGATTATAGATAATATATTTAGTGTTGAGCATGTTTAAAACACCAACCGACCTCAATGTATTATTAATGGAACTTTGCGTAGGGTTGTTTTTTAACGTATTTTTCAACATTTGAATTTCACTACCAAGATAATTGTCTATAAGATCTTGATATCGTTGCAACTTAGCCCCATGATATCCTCCAATGGACTTGTGATAATAGGAGGTGCTGGCATCGTTGAAAATATTTTTTGTTACATCAAGTACCCTGTAGTCGGGATCCTTATCACGCAAAATGGCAATGTCAGCAGCAGTTTTTTGAAATGGATGCTCAACCTTTGACTTCCTTTCAAAATTATCGTTGTTAAGATACCTTTTGTTTACGGGGAACAGGTCAGCCACAATAAGCACACCCAACGTAAGCAGAAAAATGCTCTTGTTAATTTTATTAATCGAATAAAACCAGACCAATCCGGATGCCACCGCGATAAACAAGAAACTACGCATTACATCAGCCTGAAAGATGGCGATTCTTACATTTTGCAAGCTATCCATAAAAGCTGCAATCTGTCCGGGATCATTACTTTGTTTAAGCTGCGCAAACTGCTGCAATTCAAACTTGCTGAAAAAGCTAAAGAATGTTGTTGGAGAAATCCAAAATAACAGCAACACACCCAATGTTAAAATAAGCGTTAAATAGAAGGCAGAAATTGAAGCAAAATAGAGATTGACTTTTCTACTGATTATTTTAGGATTCTTTATTATTTCATTCACCGCCATAAATGCCAGAACCGGAATCACCAACTCGGCTATTACCAGAATCATCGAAACCGTTCTAAACTTGTTATATCCGGGAACATGGTCGATAAAGAAATCGGTAAAGGGCATCCAGTTTTTACCCCAGGCCAGCAGTATTGAAAGAATGGCTGCAATAATCAACGGCCATTTAAATTTGTCGCGCACAATAAACATTCCGAGCAAAAAGAAAAAGAAAACGATGGCTCCCACATATACCGGCCCCGACGTTCCGGGCTGATCACCCCAATAGCCGTTTTGCTGCGAAATAACTTTTCGATAAGCTCTGTCGGCATTTTTCAACTCAGGCCTGTTGCCAATATATCCGGAAGCACCTCCTTTTACGTCAGGAATAAGCAATGACCAGGTCTCACCAATTCCATAACTCCAGGCGGTAATATAGTCCTTATCCAACCCTTCCGACTTAACCGCCTTTTCTTTGGTCAATTCAGGTTTACCCCGCATGGTATCTTTTCCATAATCCCAGGTAGCCCATAAATTTGTCAAGTTTGTTGAAGCAGCGAGTAAAGCCATTAAAACCAATACAGCAGTAGTTTTGGCAAAGGCAGGCAACCTTTTTTCTTTAGCATCAACGATTAACCGGTAAATGCCATAAAGCACAACAATAAAGAGCAGATAATAGGTTATTTGCAGATGGTTAGCATTGATTTCCAGTGCCAGTGCCAATGCAAAAAGCAAACCGCCTTTCCAGATTTGCCCCCTGTATGCCATTATTATCCCGGCCAGTACCGGAGCCATATAGGCAATGGCATGCGCTTTTGAGTTGTGCCCCGCCCCAAGAATTATCAGAAAATAAGTCGAAAAAGCATAAGCCAGCGACCCGATTAAACTTAACCACGGATCGACCCTCAGTACAAGCAATAAAACAAAAAACCCGAGGAAATAGAGAAAGAAAAGGTTGGCCGGAGCCGGCAGCCCTAACTTTAAAAAACTATCAACTTTTTTAACCAGATTTGAAGTATAGCTAACCGATATCTGCCAGGCAGGCATACCGCCAAACATGGAGTTGGTCCAAAGGGGTTCTTCACCGGTCTTTGATCTGAAATCAACAATCTCTTTCGACATTCCCTTCCACATGGTAATGTCGTGCTGCTTTAGCTTTTTCCCCTCCATTAAGGGGGAAAAATAGATCATTGTTATGGACAGGAATACAATAAGTGCTGCAAAATAGGGTGCCAGCTTTTTAACTAAATTTTTATTCATGATGCTCGGTTTCGTTGTTATCATCTATTTCTTCAAAGTCGATATATTCACCCACATCGGGGTTTACTTTACCCTCTTCAGGTTCTTTACGAATATAGGTTTCTCCCTCATTACGAGTATTTTGGTCGTTATACTGCTGATTAAACTTCTGCTGTTGCTTGTCAACAAACCGCTTAAGCCACCAGGGCAGCACATACCGAAAAAAGAGCCTCGCCAGCAAACTCAGCACAAAGAAAAACAGTATAATCTTTAATAAAACTTCCATTTATCAAATGTTAAAACACAAACCCACCAAAGGGCTTTCATAAAAGTTTGCTAATTTATTGATTTTTGCGTTGACCCTGACCACTACCAACAAAAAAAGGAGGTGCGGAATGCACACCTCCTTAAATAGATCTTTAATTCAGTTACGAAAAAAGGCGAATAACCGATAGATTATTTGCGCTCGTCAGAAACGGTAAGTTTCTTTCTTCCTTTAGCACGTCTGGCTTTTACAACTTTACGGCCATTAACGGAAGACATTCTTTCGCGAAATCCGTGTTTATTCTTTCTTTTTCTTACTGATGGTTGAAATGTACGTTTCATTGTTCTTCAATTTTTTGGGAGTGCAAAAGTAGCCTATTTTTTGAAATAAACAAAAACCTGTTTAAAAATAATTTTTCAACTTTGGAAAAGTTGTCTGTCGAAGTAGATAACTTTTCCAAAGTTTAGAAAAAATTATTTCTTAGGAGCATGTTTTAAGGTTTCCACCAGGAAGTCCCAAAACTTTTGTACGGTAGCGATATTTACTTTTTCATCGGGAGAGTGAGGAAAACGAATGGTTGGCCCAAACGAAATCATATCCCAGTTGGTGTAGGTTGAGCCAAGTAAACCGCACTCAAGGCCTGCATGAATAACTTTTACTTCGGGTACTTTACCGTACTTGTTGTTGTAAATTTCTTTCATTTCCTTAAGCACAACCGAGTCGGGATTTGGTTTCCAACCGGGATAAGCTCCTTCGTTGGTAGCATTAAAACCATTGTCAAGGAACACCTTCTTCATCTGCTCGCCGATTTTATCACGGTCGCTGTCAACCAGACTGCGTTGCAACGATGCCACACTAATTTTACCACCTTTTACATTTACAATGGCAAGGTTGGTTGAGGTTTCAACAATACCTTCCACCGATTCACTCATGGCAATAACGCCATTGGGAGCTTCGGCAATTGCTTTAAACAGTTTGGCCTGCGATTCAGCATCCATCACTTTTGCGGGAGCCTTGGTTTCTTCAACAACGATTTCCAAACCCGGGTCAGCATCGGCAAACTCATCTTTGGCAATAGCCGTAAATTCATCGACAAACTTGTTAAAATCTTCTACTTTATCAGCCGGAACCAATACGGTGGCAAACGACTCACGAGGAATGGCATTGCGCAAGCTACCACCCTCAAGTTCAGATAATCTTAATCCAAATTTTTCGGAAGCGGTAACTAACAGGGCATTCATAATTTTGTTGGCATTACCACGTCCCAAATTAATATCAAGACCTGAATGGCCACCTTTTAACCCTTTAACAGTAATATTAAAAGCGGCCATGTTTTCTGGAACATCCTCTTCGGTATAATCCATTAGTGCGGTAGTATCAACACCACCGGCACAACCAATATAAAGCTCACCTTCGTCTTCCGAGTCGAGGTTCAGTAAAATATCACCTTGTAATAAACCAGGCTTCAGGTTTTCAGCGCCGGTCATTCCGGTTTCCTCATCAATGGTAAACAGTGCTTCAACAGGCCCATGTGCAATATCAGTTGCTTCGAGCACAGTCATGGAAGCGGCAACACCCATTCCGTTGTCAGCACCCAAAGTGGTACCTTTGGCAGTAACCCACTCGCCATCAACATAGGCATCAATGGGATCTTTTTCAAAATCGTGGTCGGTATCAGCATTTTTCTGAGGAACCATATCAAGGTGTCCTTGAAGGATAATTCCTTTGCGGTCTTCCATTCCCTCAGTAGCAGGCTTACGGATGATTACATTACCCACTTCGTCAACGATGGTTTCAAGGCCAAGGTCTTCGCCAAATTTTTTCATAAATTCAATAACCTGTGCTTCTTTTTTAGAAGGACGGGGAATTTGTGTAAGGCTATAAAAGTTTTTCCAAAGTGCTTTGGGTTCAAGATTAAGAATTTCTTTACTCATTACTCTAATTATTTAAAGGTTATTAACTTGTTTTTTAAAGATGCCGAAATTACAAAAAAATAGGACGGGTAGAAATAAAAAAGGGTAGCATATAGCCACCCTTTTCTTAAAATTTCTAAAAACTACTTTTCAATGTTTGGCAATTCCAATCCATATCCCTTTCGTTTGTCCTCTATTTTTAAAAGAAAAGCAAACACGAGCGATGAAACTGACAGGCCTACAAAAATCAACATATCATAAAAGTAATCGTAACGCAGGTTGAGTTTTTCTTTAATAATAACCTGATATGCCGCATCTTTAGCCACATTGGAAACCTGTTTTACAGCTTCCTTTTTATCAGAGGGGACAGTAACATTTTTCAGTTTGGCAGCCACATCAGTATAAATATTGTTTTCAACGTTTTTAACATCAATATCAGCTTCTTCTATTGGAACATATCTACTGTATTGAACAACCGAGTCAACAGCAGCCCCCGAAGCTTTATCTATAATTTTAGTTAACTCTTTGGCAGAAAGCGAAGCGGAACCCAATGTTTCATTGACGGCTTTTTCAATTCCGGCTTTTACCACTTTTTTGTTGGGAGCAACATCCGGATTGGTATTATTCAATACGATACCCAGCATCAAAGGAACCAGCATAAGGCCAATATTCTGAATCCAGAAAATAACGGCATAGGCGGTACCAAGCTGCTTTTCAGGAATAATTTTTGGAACGGAAGGCCACATGGCTGAAGGAACCAACGAAAAAGCAATCCCCAATACAATTACCATAATGGCAGCAATCCACCATAAATTAAGTGAAGGAATGGCAAGAATACCATGAACAAGAATTAAAATTAATGAACCAATAATCATGATGGTAGCGCCCTTTCCCAGTTTATCATAAATACCACCAAAGATTGGTGTTAAAATAATGGTTCCGAAAGGCAACAGCATGGTAATGGTTCCTGCCAGACTTGGGTCAACATTGTATTTGTTAACCATCAGGTCGTTGGCATAAAACAAAAACGGGAAAACTGCCGAATAGAACAGCACACAAAGAATGGCAATATACCAGAAGCCAAGATTACCAATAATAAAGAGGATATCTTTTACTTTAAATTCGTCATCGGGATTTACAACCTCTGCAGCTGTGTTTTCAGATTTATCAAGTTTAATGTCCAAAACTGAAAACATAATAAACGAAACCACTCCAAGCAACATTACTATAAGAGCAAACAAAATAGGTGCTGTAACAGAGAATTTAAGAGCTAACGGGATTGAAATACCAATTGCCAGCGCTGTTCCCAAACGTGCAATGGCCATCTGCATACCCATGGCAAGTGCCATCTCTTTACCTTTAAACCATCGCACAACGGCTTTGGAAATGGTAATTCCAATGGCTTCGGTTCCCACCCCAAAAACAGCAAAACCCAGCGACGACCACCAAACCTGCGCTTTCATATCACCTAAAATAGGAAGATGAACCACCGCGTCAGCTGAAAACTGGTGTTTAACAGCCCAATAGTTTAGGGCAGTACCCAAAAACATAACGATGGTAGCACCGAGTCCTGTTTTTCTAACTCCCAGCTTATCAAGGATAAACCCGCTAAAAATAAGCATAAAGAGGAAAACATTAAACCATGCATAAGCCGAGGTATAGGTTCCAAAGTCTTCACTATTCCAACCTAAAATGCTTTCCAGCATAGGTTTAATGGAAGAGAGGGCATAATTAAAATAGTATGCTCCAAAAATCGACAGTGAGGCCAAAACCAGTGCTGTCCAACGCATGGCGGTTGATTCCCTTAAAGATTGTTGTATTTTTTCTGTCATAATAATATTATTTTGATAAATAAAAGATTCTGAAAAACGCACGAAAATAGAAATTTATTTCATGCTTACCTACATATAACTTAAAAATAGACTGATTCTTGTTAATAAACCGGAAAAAAAAATCAATATCATCATTTAAAAACATGAACCACCGATTTGGTTTCAAAAAACGGCTCACTAAAAAAAGCGGATACGGGATAAGTCTTTGCATGTACCTTTTTTAAACTTCTAACCCTTTTTAGCTCATCGGAAATATCGCCACCTTTTAAATAGAGGATGCCATTTTTAACTTTGTTAAACGACTGTCTATGAATTTTGTAAAAAGTCCAGCGGGTAAATTTTTCCAGATCGGTTACAGCCCTGCTTACAATAAAATCGAAGGTACGGTCAACCTGTTCCATTCGCAGTTGCTCTGCTTCCACATTATCCAAACCCAGTTCTTTCGCCACCTCCTTAACAACTTTTATTTTTTTGCCGATACTGTCAACCAAATAAAAGTTTGCTTTTGGAAAAAGAATGGCCAGCGGAATGCCGGGAAAGCCACCGCCGGTTCCGGCATCCATAATCTCGGTGAAATCCTTAAACGGTGTTACCTTTGCAATGGCCAGCGAATGCAACACATGATGCAGATAAAAGGCATCCATATCCTTACGGGATATCACGTTAATTTGCCGGTTCCAAAAATCGTACAACGATTTAAGCTGCTCAAATTGCTCCTTTTGTTTTTCTGACAAATCGGGAAAATGCCTGTAAATTAATTCCTGGTTCATGTATTATTAAATTTTTAAGCTGCCCTTTCAGGGCGATTATTTATTCGTTCATAACCAAAGACGTTGTCTTTGGTTGAAATTAGCTGCCCTTGCAGGGCGCTTTGATAATCGTCAATAACCAAAGACGGTGGCTTTGGCTGAAATAAGCCGCCCTTTCAGGGCGCAAAAAATAAGCAATTACCAAAATGCCGGCTTTAATGTTACCCTTTCAAGACGAAATAATAAATATCAACAACCATATTGGCTTTGAATAAAACAAATCACTGTTTCAGAGCGTAATAATAATTGTCAAAAATAATATTTCTATCTAATCCTGGCATTATTAAACATACATAATATCAATAACTTAGAATTTTGCAAATTTAGGTTGATACAATACGGGCTGAAAGCCCAACTTATACAACTTAAGGCAACGCCTTAAGTTTATCGTGGAATGGCAAGGCGCCCTGAAAGGGCAACTTAATCTGTCCATAAATATCTTTCATCATACTCAATTCCATACTTTTCAAGAAACATTATATACTCCTCTTTAAATGTCTGCTTTTTGTGGTGTTGCTTTTGGTTTTCAATATACCTTTTCGTTGTCTCATATAACGAAGGGCTCACTGAAAATCCTCCATATCCTCCCTGCCAGGCAAACTGTGCATAGTGCTCATCCTTTGTTTTAATCCAGCGACTGCTATGGCGTTTCATCTCTTCCATAATCTTTGCCAGTGCTATATTTTTCGACATCACAAATAACACATGAACATGATCTTCAACTCCATTGATAGCTATCGGAATAGATTGGTTATCTTTTATTATAGCCCCGATATAAGCATAAAGCTCTTTTTCATCTTTTTGACGAATGATGGGCACGTTGTGTTTGGTATGAAACACTCCGTGAACAAATAATTTTGATAATGATTGTGACATATTATTAAATTTTAAGCTGCCCTTGCAGGGCGATCATTTATTCATCCATAACCAAAGACGTTGTCTTTGGCTGAATTAAGCTGCCCTTGCAGGGCGAT
>WGDP01000251.1 GCA_015493215.1 Bacteroidales bacterium
AAACATTTCCTGCATTTATTGCCGCTGCTTATGCCATGCTGCATATTGCAAGCTATAGGGCTTATCAAAAAGCAAATAGCATAACTATTCCAAGACCCAAATGGTATAAAAAGAAACCTGAAAAAAGAATCACTACGGGAGATCTACTTAACAATGTGCGTGCTCACCTTTACGTTAAAGGCATGGGAATTAGTTTTAACGACTTCGTTAACCAGCAACTTCAGACACAAAGCCTTCAAAACTCTAAAAACCCCTTTATTAATGCTCCTTTTTATACCCGAAATTAGCCAAACTCAAGCTTTCAGATTTATAATCTGAAAGAAGATAACATCCTTAAATTTAATTGATTAGTAATCTATAATCGGTCAGATTACAAATCTGACCGAGCTTTGTTTGTAATTTATTAAGCCATCCAATAAGAAGATGGCTTTTTTTAATGACAATTGTCTATAATCCACAAGATTTTTTACTTTTGTGAGGTTATGAAAAAAGCTATTGTAATTCTACTATTTACTTGCATTTCACTGACGACCTTTGCTGAAAACTTTTCCGCTATCGACAGTCTTAAAACAAGTATCTCAAAATCTTCGGGGATAAGAAAAATTGAGCTTCTCATTCAATTATCCGAGGCGTACCGGAATGTTATGTTCGACGATTGTATTGTTAACGGACAAAAAGCCGTAATACTAGCCCAAAAAATAAACCGCCCTGATTTGGTGGGAAAGGCGTACAAGTCAATGGGGGTGAGCTGCTATATGCTAAGTAACTATTCAACAGCACTCAATTTCTTTTTAAAAGCGAATGATGCATTTAAAAAATCGGGTAATATTTTACAGCAGGGAAATTGCTTAAACAACATCGGGTTGCTTTACGATGAGTGGTCGAACTACCCCAAAGCCGAAGAGTATTATAAACAGGCACTTGCATTAAAAACCAAAGCCGGTGATAAATCGAGTATGGCAACCACGCTGATCAATCTGGGAAACATAAACTATTACAACTACAATTATCAGGCTTCGCTCGACTATTACTATCGCGCAAAACTATTGTTTGAAGAAGTTAAAGATAATCAGGGCGTTGGCCAGTGTTTAAATAATATTGCCATTATTTACAAAGCATGGGGAGATATTTCGCATGCAATGAAATTTTTACAGGAAGCTGAAGAATTTTATATTAAAACAAAAAATGAATTTGAGCTTTCAAAAGTTTACACCAATATGGCCGATACCTACTGTGAACAATACAAAGATTATAAAAAGGGGCTTAGTTATTACGAGAAATCGCTGTCGCTTAAAAAAAAGCTTGGCGACTTGCAAGGTATGGCAATGGTTTACAATAACATGGGGTCGCTATATGGCAACATGGAAAACTACAAAAAGGCTAAAATCTATTTTAGTAAAAGCCGCGAAATTTACACAAAAGTTAATTCCGTTTCAGGGCTGATAATGCTCGATCAAAACGAAGGAAAAATAGCCATGCTGCAAAAGCATTACCAAACAGCGAGACAATATTTTTTGAAAAGTCTGGATAAAGCTATGGAAGTAAACCTGCCGGATTATATCTCATCAAATCAGGAGTATCTGTTTAAAATAGCTGCCGCCACATGCAACTACAACGACTTTACAAACTACTACACACAATTTATGGTTGGTAAAGATTCGTTAATCAACCAGCTTAACCAAACAAAAATGGCTGAGATAGAAGCTAAATATAAAGCCGAAGAACAACTTAACAAAACGCTTCTGCTAAAGGAAGAAAACGAAAAATCATTGAAAGCCATTCAGCATTATCGATTGTTGCTGGCAGGCCTTATCGGAACAATAATTCTTATTCTTGTTATCTTCTTTTTCCTTTTCCGGTTTAAAAAATCATAACAATTTTAACAATAAAGCAATACTTTTAGGTTTTCTTTGTTACTGTTTCGGTAAATAATTGTTACTTTCACCTTGACATTTTACCCAAACTATTTTATGGTTTAAAAAGTGGCTTCAATCAATCATCCATACCATCTGTTTTCAAACCCGGAGCTGTATTACCGGTCGATGCTTGATGGCATTAACGATGCCGTTCATTATATTTACATCGAAACTTTCAGGCTTGGCAGAGATGCTGTAGGTGAGCAGTTTATAGATGCCCTTGCTGAAAAAGCAAAACAGGGTGTGGAGGTTAAGTTGCTAATTGACTATTGGGGAGGAAAAGCACTTGACGATGCTTTTTTTAAAAAGCTTACCGAAGCAGGTGGCGAGGTAAGATTTTTTGAAAAAATAAAATTTAATACCGACATTTTTACCCGGGGTCATCGTCGTAACCACCGTAAATTATTGTTGATTGACGATAAAATTACTTTTATCGGCTCTTCTAACCTTACGGGATACAACATTAAATGGCGGGAGTCGGTTTTGCGAATGGAAGACTCAATAACTACTGTTTTTAAGAAGATTTTTTTGCAGGACTTCCGGATTTATAAAAAATATGTTTTAAACGTTGTTTACTATTCAAAAAAAGAAGTTTACAATAATTTTGAAATACTGCGTGATGTGCCCAACATAGCCGTAAAAAAAATAAATTATCGTTTTGTAAAACTGATAAACGAAGCAAAAAAAAGAGTTGTTATTGAAACCCCCTATTTTCTGCCCGGATATCTGCCCCGAAAAGCCATGATAAATGCTGTAAAAAGAGGTGTGGAAGTGCAGGTAATTATGCCCCGGCAGTCGGATGTAAACATTGTTGATATTCTCAGAAATAAATATTTGGGGCCACTGGCAAAATCGGGGATTCAGTTTTTGCTCTACACAAAAAATAACCTGCACGCCAAGTTAATGCTGATTGATGATAACACTTTTGTTATCGGATCGTCAAATTTTGATTACCGAAGTTTCAGGTACATGTTTGAGATTGTTTTAATAGGCCACGAAGTTTCCATAATAAATCAGATAAAAAGCCATATGCACGAAACCATTTCCGGTTCGGCACCTTTTAACTACGACAGATGGGTAAACCGCCCTTTTATCAACAAAATTTTCGAATGGTTTTTGCTACCCTTCCGGCATTATTTGTAAATTTACGGATATGGGTTTGTTTTGAGGCATTAGGCATTTATCAATTTCACGAAACTTTCCGGTGTTAATACTCCAATTTCGCTTTTCCTGTAATCTTTAACATTTCGGGTAATAATTACTTCTATTTCTCCATAATTTATTGCAGCGAAATTCTGTAAAGCATCTTCAAAATCTTTAAATTCCGAGTTAAGTGCTTTTTCAATCACTATTCTGTCCATCTGCAAAACATGTGTTATAGTCAGTAATTGTCTTAATTTTTCAATAACTTTTTCGTGTTTTGCCGTTCTACGCAATAAATAGTAAGTATTACTTATTATTACCGGAGTAATAAATCCTTTCAATAGTCCTCGTTCACAATAACTTAATATAATTGTTGACTGATCTGAATAAGGTTTCCTGTCGAAAAAAAAGTCAAGTATTACGTCTGTGTCAATTAGTATTTTTTTCATGCCATGTATTTTTCAGATAGCCCTTTCGATAATTCCTTTTTATAATCAAAATTTTTGGGGGCTTTGAAACTGCCACGTAAGGAGTTTACAAGTGGTGAAACATCTTTATTGGTTTTTTGATCAGTAGTAATGGCCTTAAGATAATTCTCAATAATGCCCGACAAACTTCGTCCATTTTGTTTTGCATAAGATTTTGCTTTTTCAATAATGGATTTCTCAATTGTCAATGTTAGTTTTGTATTCATGATTCAATTTTTTATTGCACGTGCAAAGATAGTAAAAAAGATACGTCCGTACAAATATGTTTAAAAACACACGTATTCTCTACTTAATGTTAACGAGCTAATTACCACAATTTCGTATAACAACCCCAATTCCAAAAAATCAATTAACAGTTACCAAATCAAAAAAGGAAAAATAGTTGATCGACAAAACAAGCGTACCATTGAAATGACAATTTTATTAATTTTATTTAAATGCTGTTTTACCATGCGAAAATCATTAATTTTGCGAGGCTTTTAAAGCAGTGTTTGTAAGAAAATTAGTTTTATAATCCTTAATCTAAAGTAGATATGTCAGAAAAAATCACATCAAAAAAGGCAATGGAACTTGAGGACAAATATGGTGCTCACAACTATCACCCTTTGCCGGTAGTTTTATCAAAGGGAAAAGGCCCTAAGGTATGGGATGCCGAAGGAAAAGAATATTTCGACTTTTTATCAGCTTACTCGGCTGTTAACCAGGGACATTGCCATCCGAAAATCGTTGGCGCCATGGTAGATCAGGCTCAAACGTTAACCCTGACCTCAAGAGCTTTTTACAGCGATGTGTTGGGAGTTTACGAAAAATATATTACCGAATATTTTGGTTACGACAAAGTACTTCCCATGAACTCGGGTGCCGAAGGTGATGAAACGGCCTTAAAACTGACCCGCAAATGGGCTTACGAGAAAAAAGGAGTTCCCGAAGGTGAAGCTAAAATTATTGTTTGCGAAAATAACTTCCACGGCCGCACCATCACCATTGTGTCCATGTCAACCGACCCGGATGCAAAAAAAGGTTTCGGCCCCTATACTCCCGGCTTTATTGTTATCCCTTACAACGATTTGGATGCCCTGGCAAAAGCTTTGGAAGACCCCAATGTTGCAGGATTTTTGGTAGAACCCATTCAGGGGGAAGCCGGTGTTATGGTTCCTGATGAAGGTTACCTTTCAAAGGCCTATCAAATGTGTAAAGACAAAAACGTACTCTTTATTGCCGATGAAGTGCAGACCGGAATTGCACGTACAGGAAAACTGTTGGCCTGCGACCACGAAAATGTACGTCCCGATGTGTTGATTCTCGGCAAAGCCCTTTCGGGAGGTGCCTACCCTGTTTCTGCCGTACTGGCCGATGACGACATCATGCTGACCATCAAACCCGGCGAGCATGGTTCAACCTTTGGAGGTAATCCTGTTGCCGCACGTGTGGCAGTAGCTGCCCTTGAGGTTGTAAAAGAGGAAAACCTTGCCGAACGTGCCGAAAAACTTGGAAGGCTTTTTAGAGACGAAATGAAAAAAATCGATTCTGAAATGATTGAATTGGTTCGCGGTAAAGGATTGCTCAACGCTGTTGTTATCAGGCCTAAAAATGGTAAAACCGCTTGGGATGTTTGTGTTAAAATGGCCGAAAACGGCTTGCTTGCCAAACCAACCCACGATCATATTATCCGCTTTGCTCCTCCGTTGGTAATCAGCGAAGAGGAACTAATGCAGGCAATCGACATTATTAAAAAGTCGTTGGCAGCGTTTGAATAAAGATTTAACAAAATAAACATTGTATATCCTCCGGCTTCCGCCGGGGGATTTTTTATTTTGTTTGCCGGTTAATATTGAGCACAAAAAAAAACCACAGCCAATCGGTTGTGGTTTTTTTTTATGCAATACTCGTTTTTACAAAGGATTGGCAGTAACTTTCAAATCGATAACTACTCCAAACGTAATGGCAACGTCGGGTTGATCCACAGCACCATCAACGGCAACCAGGAGTGAGTGTTGTGCATTTAGGGCACTTACAATATTTGCCCAGTCGCCATCGGTAACTTCCAAAATTGTTGTGCCGGCCGTTAATGCAAGTGCATTGGCATCAGCAGTATAAAGCACCGCTTGTGTATCATTGTCTTTAACCGTTAAATGGCCTTCGGTCAAATTTGCATCCGGGTTAATGGTTTGAACCTTTAAGGTAATTTTTTGAATATTCCAGTTTTTAATGTTATCCCAATACTTTTTGATGTTGTCGTCAGATGTGGGGTCAATTACCGAAGAGCCGCTAAAGGCAAAATCGGCAGCTCTTGTTTCGCTTGCCGAGGCAGCGTCCATGGTGGTGCTAAGGGTGGCATCAAAAGTAACATCTGCCAAACTGGTTGCTTTATCGCAAGCGGTAAATGTTACTGCAATTGCTCCGAAAACAATAAAGGCTAATAATTTTAAATTTTTCATGTTGTTTTTTTTGGTTATTAATATTAAATTTTTCGTGTCAAAGATAGCCAATAAATTGGACAAAAGTTTTTCTATTTACGTCCCGGATAAACTTTCAGGGCTTCCGCAAGTACCTTAACCGAGCTTTTTAAATCCTCCACATTCAGCACATAACTAATGCGAACTTCGTTTATTCCTTTACCGGGAGTTGAATAAAATCCTGTTGCCGGTGCCAGCATAACCGTTTGATTTTCAAAAGTAAAATCCTCTAACAGCCATTGGCAGAACCTGTCGGAATCATCAATGGGCAAGCGTGCAACCACGTAAAAGGCTCCGGCGGGATTGGGGCAAAAGGCACCCTCAATGTTGTTAATGCCTTCCACTACTGCATTCCGGCGGGCAAGGTATTCGGCCTCCACCGCTTCAAAGTAGGCTTTTGGCGTATCTACAGCAGCCTCGGCAGCAACCTGCCCAAAAGTAGGAGGACTTAAACGTGCCTGCGCAAATTTAAGCGCCGTGGCCATCACTTCCTTATTTTTTGAAACCATCCAGCCAATACGTACGCCACAGGCACTGTATCGTTTTGAAACCGAATCGATAAGGATAACATTGTTTTCAATTCCTTTTAAGTGCATGGCCGTATGATGTTTGTGATTATCATATACAAATTCGCGATACACCTCATCGGCAATAAGGAAAAGGTCGTGTTTTTTAACAATATCCCGTAAGGTTTCAAGCTCCTCTTTTGAGTAGAGATAGCCTGTGGGGTTGTTTGGGTTACAAACCAGAATGGCTTTGGTTTTTTCAGTGATATTTTTCTCAAAATCCTCCATGGGTGGCAAGGCAAACCCCGATTCGATATCAGAAAAAATGGGTTTAACTTTAATGCCGGCGTTGGTGGCAAAGCCGTTGTAGTTGGCATAAAAAGGCTCGGGAATAATTACCTCATCATCAGGATCCATTATTGACTGAAAAGCAAATAATAGAGCCTCCGAAGCTCCCGCTCCCACAATTATTTCGTCGGGTGTTACGTCGATATTAACCGATTTGTAGTATTCGGTAAGTTTTTGCCGCAGCGACAACATACCTGCCGAATGGCTGTAAGCAATAACCTTAGGTTCGTAATTTTTTACCGCATTTAATGCAACCTCCGGGGTTTCAATATCCGGTTGGCCAATGTTAAGGTGATAAACTTTAACGCCTCTCGACTTGGCTGCCTCGGCATAGGGAACCAACTTGCGAATGGGTGATTCGGGCATCATTTGCCCCTTTTTTGACAATTGTGGCATGGCTTGGAAATTAAAAAAAACTGACTACCTGCCGCACCTTTCGTGCTGCAAATAGTCAGTAAAAAATATTTTAAAATAAATTATTTATTGGATGGGGCAACACTTGACTTGGGTTTTGCCGGCATCTCTTCTTTTGGCTTGGGAATTACTTTTCCTTTAATTCGCAACACAACTGTTTTGGGCGATACCGAGTTTGAATATACGGTAACGGTTTTATTAAATGCACCGTTTCTGTGTGTGTTGTAGGTAACTTTTATGGCACTTGATTCGCCTGGTAAAATCGGCTCTTTAGGCCAGTGAGGAACAGTACATCCGCATGATGAACGCGGTTTGGTCAAAATCAGGGGTTCGTTGCCTGTATTTGTAAAGTCAAAACTAAAGGTGCCGTTTGACCCGTAATAAATTTCGCCGTAATTGTGGCTTAAGGTTTTAAAAGTAATTTGAGGCCCGTTTTGTTTTTTGGCCACTTGTGGTTCTTTTTTTTCAGTTTGCGCCGAAACAATCAGCACCGATAAAAACAATACTGACAGTAAAACAATCTTTTTCATATTTTGACATTTTAAATTAAAGATGAAGCAAATGTAATATTTTTCAATGGCTAACATTTTTTTTACCGCTCTTTTTTAAGTTATTTTAATACATTTCTGCCTTACATGGCAAAATCGAATCGTAACCTGATTCCGTATTTTGGCATTTGCGGATAATTGACCGGAATGGGGCGCCAGATTCCTTCGATGCGAAGGAGCTGAAAAATATTTTCAAAACCGGCTCCAACTTCCAAATAATGTTTACCGGGAATATCCATATTCCAAGGGTATTGTAAAATATCCTGATGTTTTTGGCTAAGATTCCCCAGCAGATATTTAGCCGAAACAACCACTCTGATATTCAGCTTCTTAATAATTGGTATCTTATTCATTATTAAACCGTTAAAATGGTGTTCGGCCATCAAGCTCACATATTTATCGGTAGCAGCAGTGGCACTGTTTAGTAAGTTAAAACGGTATTTTGAATCGCCGTAAGTATCGTTGCCCCTTATGATTTCAAGCATAGGGTACGGAATCTTACCCCAAATATATCCTGCTTCAAAAACATATTTAAAGCGCATAAATCCCAATGGAACCATGTGTTTAACGGTAAGATGCAGCTTAAAATAGTTTCTGTTGACGTCGGCAACCCTGTAACGCCCGGCGGTTCCCACAATATTAATAATGGGATAAAAAGTAGTGAGATAATACCTGCGTAAAAACTTATCGGAAATATTTTGTTTCCACGACAGCCGAAGTCGTAAACTTATCGAATTGTTGTAGATGTAATTAACATGATTTCCGTTGTGAATAAAGGGGGTATAGATTCCTTCGCGCAACTTGTCGTTGTTATAACTCAGCCAGGTGGAGACTCCTTTTCGCCACTCTTTTTCAAAATAGATGTTAATGCG
This sequence comes from Bacteroidales bacterium, assembly GCA_015493215.1. Lineage (GTDB taxonomy): Bacteria > Bacteroidota > Bacteroidia > Bacteroidales > F082 > B16-G9. The sequence goes on from WGDP01000251.1 coordinate 8,692, forward strand.
GTAGAGCATGCTGCGCCGGTCGCTGTGAAACCGTTTAAATATATCGGCGGCAAAACTGTCTTCGCCCGTATTGAGCATATTTTCTTTGATAAGCCTGATGTGGCCGAAAACTCCAAACAAATACATATCTTTAATGTATCCCCCACCAATTAACGTGCGGTGTTTGGTGTTAAACTTATATTGTCCGTATATCGAATATTTCCACTCTTTATCTTTAAAGCCATAGCCTAAACTACCGCCCAGGCTGTAATGCGGGCTAAAATCTTCGGAGGTTCTTACCCCGAGGTTGAGTCTGGCACCTTCTATGCTGTTGCGCTTAAACGTTCCCAAATAGGGGCCGATATCAATTTTTCCCACGTTAAAATAACCGGTTATAAACATGTTGGTTATTTTTTCGGCTGCTTTTATCCACCACAAATTGTTGGTTGAATCGATTATCTGTGAGGTTTTGTTAAAACTGTTTTTGTTGGTTTTATTCCGGTAGGCTAAAATTGACGAATCGGCTGTTTTGCGTGAAAGGGTGGTAGTATCAGTTAAGGGATAGGCATCGTTTCCCAACCGAACCTTTGAATAAACAGTGGTTTTTTCCACCTCAATCATGGCATTTTTGGCCTCATTTTTAATTTTAAAGTAATGAAACGATGCTTCTATTTTATTGCTTTTAAAAAAGAGGGTTGTATCGTTTACAAAATCAAAATCAAAGATTACTTTAAAACGGTTGATATAGTTGATGTTAGCCGACTTTGGCAGCGTGGCATTAATGCTTGTAATGGCCCACAAGTCTTTTATAACCACAAATTTACCCGTAAAGGCAAGGTCTTTTTTGTCTCTTGGCACAAATTTTATGGTGTAATATGTTCTGCCGTTGGCCATGGTGCTGTCTTCGAGGTAATAGCGATAAAATACCAGGCCGTTTTTGGCCAGCGGACTTAAAAAAGTGTGGCCAAACAGGTCAACAAAGTTTTTATAAAAGTTCATTTCGGCACTAAGCGAATTATCGTAACCTTCAATATCGATATCTTCAAGGCCAACAATACCCTTGGTCTTTTTAGTCAACACCACTGTTTGCGACACATTGTTTTTTCTGTCGATAAAGTTGTCGGCAATTTTTTCGGAAAGATAAAAGGGAAGCACCGGCCTTTTTAACGAGTCGATGGTAACGGGCAAAGTTTTAACCAATGGCGGAGGGATTACAAGTTTCAGGTTATCTTTGGTAACATTGGTAAGTGTTCCGTTTAAAACAGTGTAGGTCTGACAATTAAATCGTTTGAATTTTTCAGGATTATTTCGCCGCTTGTTTTTAATAATTTTCCTTAAAATGATGTGTGCCGGATTTTCCGAGGGTTTTATCACCACCTCATCCAATAACTGCGTATCCTCTTTGAGCCGGATAATTAAACGATACTTTTTTCCTTTTTCCACAAACACTTTGGTGGGATGATAGCCCATCATCGAAAAAACAAGCGTATCGCTGTGTTTGCGGGTTTTAATTTTGTATCTGCCATTTAAATCGGAAGTGGTTCCAACGGTAGTATTTAAAAAATAGATATTGACAAAGGGCAGCGGCTCTCCGGTAACATCGTCAATTACATATCCTTCCGCTTTTGTAGCTCCTGCTTCGGGCTGTGCATGAAGGGTAAAAACCATCAGCAACAATAGAATGGTTGCAAATGGTTTTATATGGTTGGTGTGTAGTATCAAGGTTTTGTTTTGGATGTAATAATGACAGTTTAAAATGGTAATAGTTGTATAAAAAATTAAAAGTTACAAATGATTTTTTAAATAATGTCCGGTATGAGAATTTTTACACTTAACAATGTCTTCGGGAGTGCCTTCAAAAATAAGTTCCCCACCTTTTTTGCCGCCATCAGGCCCCAAATCGATAAGCCAGTCGGCGGATTTAATAATGTCGGCATTGTGTTCAATAACCACCACGCTGTGTCCTTTTTCGATAAGGGCGTTGAGGGCATGCAACAGTTTATGAATGTCGTGAAAATGCAAGCCTGTGGTAGGTTCATCAAAAATAAACAGGGTTGGTTTTTCGGCTTGTCCTTTGGATAAAAAGAACGCCAGTTTTACCCTTTGCGCTTCCCCTCCCGACAGCGTATTGGAGGGTTGCCCCAGCCGCAGGTATCCCAATCCGGTTTCTTTTAAAGGCTCCAGCTTGTTAATAATTTTCTTTTCGGTGGAAGAGGGCTTTCCTGCACTAAAAAAGTCGATGGCTTCGTTAACCGACATTTCCAAAACATCGGCAATGCTTTTGTCTTTGTATTTTATTTCCTGAACTTCTTCTTTAAAACGTTTGCCGTGGCAGGCATCACATTTAAGGTAAATATCGGCCATAAACTGCATCTCCACCTTAATAACTCCCTCACCTTCACATTTTTCGCAGCGCCCTCCTGGGATGTTAAATGAAAAAGTACCCGGTTTATAACCTCTCAGCTTTGCCAGCGATTGAGATGCAAACAGCTGCCGGATGTCGTCGTAAGCTTTTAAATAGGTAGCCGGGTTTGAACGGGAGGAGCGGCCAATGGGGTTTTGGTCGATGTACTCCAATGCCTTTACTGAATTGAGGTCTCCTCTTATTTCGCCGTAGCTTCCTGCTTTTTCGCCATAACCGCCAAGCCTTTTTTTAAGTGCCGGAAACAAAATATCCTTTACCAACGTTGATTTGCCCGAACCGCTTACACCCGTAATGACCGTTAATACGTTTAATGGAATTTTTACATCAATATTTTTAAGGTTGTGTTCCGATGCCCGCAATATTTCAATAAAGTTGTGCCATTTACGGCGGTGTGACGGCAGAGGGATGGAAAGCCGGCGGGTAAGGTATTTGGCGGTGTAACTGTCGGCACTGTTTTTCAACTCTTCAAAGGTTCCCTGAAAAATCAGCTCGCCGCCGTACTCCCCGGCATCGGGGCCAATATCAATAATTTCATCGGAAGCCTTGATAATCTCCTCATCATGTTCAACAATTATCACGGAGTTTCCAATGTCCCTGAGTCTTTTCAAAACGGTAATAAGCCTGTCAGTATCTTTGGGATGAAGTCCTATGCTGGGTTCATCCAAAATATACATGGAGCCTACAAGGCTGCTGCCCAATGAAGTAGCAAGGTTTATGCGTTGTGATTCACCCCCTGAAAGTGTGTTCGAAAGACGGTTCATGGTTAAATAGCCCAGCCCCACATCCTGTAAAAACCGAAGCCGGTTGGTAATTTCCAACAGCAGCCGTTTGGCTATCTTATAGTCATGGTCATCAAGGGTTATATCCTTAAAAAAGTTCAGTGATTGTTCTATCTCCATATTTACAATATCGGTAATGGATCTGCCGGCTACTTTAACATAGGTAGCATCTTTTCGCAGCCGGGTGCCTTTGCAATCGGGACATTTGGTTTTTCCACGATAACGCGACATCATTACCCTGTATTGTATTTTATAGCTGTTTTCTTCAACCATTTTAAAAAAATCGTTGATACCTTCAAAATGTTGGTTTCCCGTCCAAAGCAACTCTTTTTGTTCTTCCGTAAGGTCCTGATAGGGTTTATGTATGGGAAAATCAAACAGATAGGCGGTATTAGTCAGCCGGTTTTTATATTCTCCCATTTTTTCGCCTTTCCAGCAGGCAACAGCACCTTCGAAAACCGAAAGGCTTTTATCGGGAATAACCTGATTTTCGTCAATGCCAATCACCGTACCGAAACCGCCACAGGTTTTGCAGGCGCCGTATGGATTGTTAAAGGTAAACATGTTTACCGACGGTTCTTCAAACCGGATACCGTCCAGTTCAAATTTATTGGAAAAGTTTATGGTTTCTTCCTTACCATTAATATGATAGTTGATTTCGCAATAGCCGTCTCCTTCGTAAAAAGCGGTTTGTACCGAATCGCTGATGCGAGCCGGCAAATCATGGTCGTTGTGATCGACCTTTATCCTGTCGATTACAAGCCTGCAATCGTCCCTTAAAAGCTTGCCTCTTTTTTGTAAAAGTTCTTCGATACGAACAATAGTGTTTTTATACTTCACACGGCTAAAACCTTGTTGCAGTAGTATTTGCAGTTGTTGTTTCAGGTCGCGCTCAGCCGATATCACCAACGGAGCGTAAATTAACACAAGTGATTGATCAGCCAGTTTCAAAATAAATTCAGTAACATCGGTTACCGAATCCCGTTTTACAATTCTGTTGGATACGGGCGAAAAGGTTTTGCCGATGCGGGCAAAAAGCAGTTTTATGTATTCGTAAACTTCGGTGGAGGTGCCAACGGTTGATCGAGGGTTGTGCGTTTTAACCTTTTGTTCAATGGCAATGGCCGGAGCAATACCTGTTATGGAGTCAACTTCAGGTTTGTCCATGCGGCCTAAAAACTGCCTTGCGTACGAGCTTAAGCTTTCCACGTAACGCCGCTGACCCTCGGCATAAAGCGTGTCGAAAGCCAATGACGATTTTCCCGAACCCGATAAACCGGTAATAACCACCAGCTTTTTTTTCGGTATGGCAACCGATAAATTTTTCAGGTTGTTAACCCTGGCCTTGTTTACAATTATGTAATGTTTGGGGCTAACCCCGGATATGTCGTAGATCATTTATTCAAAAAAAATATTGAACAAAATTAGAAATATATTTGCATCAGAATAATTTTAACATATATTTGCATTGTTAAAACAACAATTTATTCCAACCATTAAATAAAGGAGGACACCTATCGAGAGAATATCTACTTTGTAACCAATCATTAACATAGTACGATATGAAAAACACTGATCCAACCTTGGAAAAGGAATTGATCAGAAGTTATCTTGAAGGTAACCTGTCAAGCCTCCAAAAATTAATTAAGAAATACGAAAATCGGTTATTCTCTTACATCTTTATGCTTGTAAAAGATAAGCAACTTGCCGATGATATTTTTCAGGAAACGTTTATTAAAGTAATAAACACGCTAAAAAGCGGACGTTACAACGACGAAGGCAAGTTTGTACAGTGGATTATGCGGATTGCGCACAATTTGGTAATCGATCATTTTCGCAAATCGAAAAAGGTTTCTTTTGTTGATAACCGGTACGACGAATCGGATGTGTTCGACAACCTTTTTATTGCCGACCAGTCGGTTGAAGACAAAATGGTTATGAGTCAGATTTATAAAGATGTAAAAAACCTGATGAACAACCTGGCTGACGATCAGCGTGAAGTGCTTTACCTGCGCTGCTATGCAGGCTTAAGCTTTAAAGAGATTGCCGACCAAACCAATGTGAGCATCAACACGGCGCTTGGCAGGATGCGTTATGCTTTAATAAATATCAGGAAAATGATTGAAGAGAAAAACCTTGTGCTAACATCATAAAAGTAAAGGGTTTCAGGAGCAAAATAGTTACTCCATAAATTTTTTTTAACGGCTGTATAATAATTGATATTGTATGGCCGTTTGCTTTATGAAGAGTTTTATTAATTTAATTTTTGCCTATGCACAAATCCTTTACGCTTAAAAAATTTCAGAGCAAAAACACAAACCCAAAAGTAAGAAAGGGTACTAACGCATACAGGCCTTCGAGCGAATCCATAGCATTTATTATGGCCTATGCTGCTGCCCTTACGGTTTTTAAAACCAAATTGGGAACCGCCAATGTTCTGTTAAACTGATGAAAAAATCAGATGAAATCTTAAACCGCTGTTCATTGGGATAGCGGTTTTTTTTAGATTGTTCCTATTTTGATGTGATAATTTATTTAATGTAAACCAAGGTATCAACATCAATTTGGTATCCACCAAATATTCCAAAACCATTTGACACATTATTGTAAAAATCTACAGGTTCAACAAGTGGTATTGGATTGTGTTCCGAATCTGTTGTGACAACGTATTTATTATAGCTTTCAAGATAAAAATAAAAATCGCTATTAAGCGAACAAAGATAAAAATGATAACTGATTGAATCGTTGCTTAATCCATCATATATTGAAGATGTTAGCTTAAAATCCAAACCATATGATTCTCCATTAAAGGAATCATCATTAAAAATATAATATTGTTTTTTATCAACATGATTTAGAAAAACAGGATCGTTGCTCTCAAATATATTCTTACCCCCAAAATTACCAAAGTCAAATTTTGTAGTATTATACAATACAACGAGGTAATAGTAATTTTTTACATCAGGTTTATCACTAAAAAATAAACGCATATTTAAGTTATAAAATTCATTCTCATCTTCATTTATCGATAGTAATTTTACCGAATCAATAGTAATTTTGCCCGGTAAACTTGTGGTTGATTGTGCATTAGAAAAACCATTGACGCTAACATTTATGGTGTAAACCTTGTTCTCTTCAGGAAAAAAGTTGCCTAAATAATGGCCATCCCTAGATAATGTCAACTCTTCAACGAATCCTTTATTATCAGACACTTTAACCGTTGCATTATTAATTGCCACATATTTTCCGGTTGAGCCATAACTTTCAAAAAAGGATTCGTTTGCAAAAATGCTTTCACTTAAATATACAGAAAACAAACTGTCAGGGTTTAGAATCGAATTCAGTACAATCCTTTTATCACTCCCATTATAATTAAAACTTATCTCTTTCTGACATGAAATAAGCAGTGGGATTAGAACCAAAAGTAAAATATGTTTATGGTTTCTTTTCATCAATAAAATTTTATGGTGAACCTGATAAAAGGGGTAATAGGAAACAAACTTACCTTATAAAGTTTTCCGTTTTCCTCCTTGAGGTAAAAGGCATTTAATCTGTTGTAAACGTTGTATATTCCTGCCGTAAATATTCTTTCTCCATATTTTGTGTTTTTATGAAAGTTGAAATTAATATCTAAATGGTGAAAGGCCGGCATTCTGTAATTATTTCTGTAGGGATAATAGTTAACAGATGCAAATGTATTTGGGCTTGGGACATATTTACCATTAAAAACAGACAGGAAATAGGAAGCATATTTATCAGTATGCATTGTTACGGGATAACCTGAACCAAACACCCAGGTAAATCCGGCATCAATTGTTTTACTGACTTTGTATGTTCCAACAACTGACAGGTCATGCCTTCGGTCGAACCGAAAGGGAAATTCATAACCCTGATTAATATTACTAAACAAACGAGTGGATTTTGATAATGTGTATGATACCCATCCATTTATGCGGCCATGTTGTTTTTTTATCATAAACTCAATTCCATAAGCTCTTCCTTTACCTACTTCGATAAAGTTCTCAAAGCTTTCATTGCCCTTAAATAAACTGGTACCTTCTTTATATTCGACCAGGTTTGATAATGATTTATAATAAGCTTCAACTGAGACTTCAAATATGGAATTAAAAATATATGAAGCCCCTATAGTAATTTGATTCGATATTTCAGGAGACAACTTATTACTTGAAGGAATCCATAAATCAGTTGGCAAATTTATGGTTGAGAATCGTAATAGGTGGACAAACTGTGACATTTTTGAGTAAGCAGCTTTCAAGGAAAGTTTTTTATTTATAAGATAATTTACTGATAATCTTGGCTCAATAAAAAAATAAGACCTACCGTCAGTGTTAAATAAAGAAGCTGAGATTCCCGGCATAATAATAAGTTTATTATCAAGCAGCCAGGTATCCTCTGCAAAAACATTGA
>WGDP01000252.1 GCA_015493215.1 Bacteroidales bacterium
CACAAGGATTATCTCGATTTCCTCAGCCAGTATAAAGAAGATTATTCCGATTTGAATATTGTTGTTGACTGCTCCAACGGCATGTCCACGCTGTTTACCGGAGACCTGCTTGGCGATAAAGTTCATGCCATCAATTGTACTGCCGACGGTAACTTTCCCGGCCACGAACCCAATCCGCTGGAGCCGGAAAATCAGGTTCAGATTAAACAAGCGGTACTTGAACACAAAGCGGATATCGGCGTATTTTACGATGGCGATGCCGACAGGGTGATGTTTATCGACGAGAAAGGAAGCTTTGTTTCGCCCGATTTGATGATAGCTTTGCTTGGCCACTACTTTTTTGATAAGAAACACGAAAAAGGAACTGTTGTTCACGACATCCGTACTTCCAAAGCCGTAGGTGAGTATTTGAAAGAACATTGGAATGCCGAAGTTGCCATCTGGCGTGTGGGACGTGCTTACGGTGCCACCAAACTACGCGAACTTAACGGGGTGTTTGGCGGCGAGCTGGCGGGCCACTATTACTTCCGCGATTTCTACTACTCCGACAGCGGCATTATGGCATCGTTGATTTTTCTAAATATTCTGAAACAGTTTAAAAAGGAAGGAAAGACCTTTTCGCAGCTGATTAGCAGCATTTCGGAATATGCCAACACCGGTGAAGTCAATTTTAAAATTGAACATAAACCGGAGGCCATGGATGCAGTTAAAGATTATTTTTTCGAGAATGAATATCCTGAACAGTTTTATGATTTCGACGGCTACCGTCTGGAGTTTGAAAACTGGTGGTTTAACATCCGCCCTTCCAACACCGAACCCTATTTGCGATTTCTGGCGGAAGCCAAAACGGAAGCCTTGTTGCAGCAAAAAACAGAAATTATTTACAATATTCTGAAGCGGTTTGAATGATGGTTCGGAAAAAATTAATCATATTATTTTTTTTCATCATTACTGTAAGTGCCCGGGCACAATACGTAAGCAGGCCCGACACCATTTATAAACACCGTCTTCGTACTACTGTTATAAGTGCCGGCGTGCTTTACGGAGCCACCATGACAACCTTATGGTATTTGTGGTACAACGATTATCCTCATGCCGGTTTTCATTGGATAAACGACAACAAAGAGTGGCTTCAATTGGACAAAATGGGACATATGACCACCGTTTACACAACTTCAGGTTACATGTACGAAGCACTTAGATGGTCGGGCGTTGATAACACCAAAGCAACACTTTACGGTGCCTTGACGGGATGGGGTTTTATGGCTTCAGTGGAGTTTTTAGACGGCCTGTCAGCCGAGTGGGGTGCATCGTGGGGGGATATTGTTGCCAACACAACGGGGGCGGCACTTTTTGTTTCGCAGCAACTTCTGTGGAAGGAGCAACGTATCAGGTTAAAGTTTTCCTATTCCCCTTCACCGTACGCACAATATCGCCCTGATCTTTTGGGCGAAAACCATTGGCAACGAAGTATAAAGGACTATAACGGGGAGACTTTTTGGCTGAGTGCCAACATAGCGTCTTTTATCCGTCAGGATTCAAAATTTCCAAAATGGCTCAATGTGGCTGTGGGTTATGGTGGCAAAGGGATGCTGGGAGCCTATTCCAATCCGCCGGAGTACAACGGTCAACCCTTACCCGAATTTGAACGTACCCGGCAATACTACCTGTCGCTGGATATTGACTGGACACGAATAAAAACCAACTCGGCCGTTTTACGAACGGTGTTTAAGGTTTTTAGCTTTGTAAAGCTCCCCTTTCCGGCGCTGGAGTACAACAAGGAAGACGGGTTTGTCGGGCATTGGATGTTTTTCTAAGGAAGCAGTAACATGTTTTGTTATTGTTTGTTAAGGCATACAAATCTTAACAACATATCACTTTTGCAACAAGGCTGATTTCAATTTAAACGGTTACCAATAAACGGTTGCCACAACACTTCTTGCTCCGCCATGGCTGCGGAACTCACAAAAATAAATTCCCTGCCAGATTCCCATATTGAGCCTGTGATTGGTGATGGGGATGTTGACAGAAACACCCAGTGTTGCCGATTTAAAATGTGCAGGCATGTCATCGTAGCCTTCAATAGTGTGAATGTAATGTCGGTCGCCTTCCGGTGCCAGTTTGTTAAGCAGATATTCCAGGTCGGTTTGTACATCGGGGTCGGCGTTCTCATTAATCATAATGGCTGCCGAAGTGTGCTTTACAAATAGATTTAGCATACCTGTTTCGGGGAGTGAACCCAGAGAATTCAGAATGTCGTTTTCAATACGATGAAATCCTTTTCTTAGGGGCGGAAGCTTAATTTCAACCTGTTTTATCATGGGTGTAAAAATAAAACAAAACCCCGCTCCGGTGAAGCAGGGTTTTGAAAAATAATTTCTAAAAAACTATTTAATACCTACCATTTCTTCCATCATAGCAGTGGTAATTGATTTCGGACGTTCAATGGGATAGCCCAGTGCTCTGTCCCAAATTACGTTGGAAAGAACACCAAAGGCACGACCAATGGAGAACAATACCGTGTAAAAGTCGTATTCTTTAACGCCGTAGTGCCATTGGATAACACCTGATTGTGCATCGACATTGGGCCATGGGTTTTTGGCTTTGCCCTGCTCTTTTAAAATGGGAGGAACTACTTCGTAAAGCATGCTTACATATTCAAATAGTTCATCATCAGGCATATGTTTTAAAGCAAACTCGCGTTGAACAGCATATCGGGGGTCGGTCTTACGCAGTACTGCATGGCCGTATCCCGGAATAACCTGTCCCTTGTTTAAGGTATCCCAAACAAATTTTTTCATCTCCTCTTTGGTGGGTTTTTTATTTCCCATCTTCATGCGTACATCCTGAATCCAACGCAGTACTTCCTGATTTGCCAATCCGTGCAACGGGCCGGCCAATCCGTTAATCATACCTGACGTTGCATAATAGGCATCGGAAAGCGAGCTTGCTACCAGATGACCTGTGTGTGCACTTACATTACCGCTTTCGTGGTCGGCATGAATAATAAAATACATCCTTGAAACATCATCATAGGGTGCCTCTTTACCTATCATGTATGCAAAGTTTCCGCCAAAGTCTAAAGTAGGCTCAGGAAAAACATTTGTGTTGCCTACATATAATTTATTGTAAATGTAAGCACCTATTAAAGGTAATTTTGCCAACAGGTTGGTTGCATCTTCGTAGGTTGGATCCCAATAATCCATTTTGCTCATGCCATTTTGATAGCGGGTGTTAAACATTGATTCCCGCTGCATCGACATAACGGCGGCAGATAGAATAGCCATGGGATGACTGTGATTTGGAAAAGCATCAATAATATCAAATACATAACGTGGCAGCAGCCTTCTGTTGCTAAAATCGTAAATTACATCGGCTACCTGGCTTTCTGTAGGAATTTCACCCGTTAAAAGCAGATAGTACAATCCTTCTACATAAGGCATCTCTTTACCTTGTGGTTTGGGAAGCTTTTCAAAAACTTCGGGTAAAGTGAGGCCACGGTACCTGATTCCCTCCATGGGGTCAAGATACGATATGTCGGTAACAAGGCTTTTGATGCCACGCATGCCGCCCAGCACTTGTCCTACTGTTACTTTATCAATAACATCGTTTCCATGCTCTTTCAGAAGCCTGGTAACTCTTGGTCTGTGGGCTTCTATCTTCTCATACAATACTTCTTTTAATGTTGACATGATACTTTAATTTTATTCAGCAGATGCTGATTGTTTATTAATTCCTTTAATCTTTCTCAAGTACAAGGTACCTGAAAATTTTTGTCGCTCAAAGGTAATAAAAAAGAGCATTCAAAATTTGTATTATTACATGCATAAAACGCAATGTTAAGATTTAAAGAAGTCCCGATAATATTTATGTTACCTAATATGAGAAATGAAGAAAATTAGTATAAAAATTTTATAAAATAGCTTAGAGGAGAAAAACAGGTTCCAATTTTGCTCAGTTTTTTATATATTGTTATGCGAGGGAAATTACCTTATCATATTTATAAATATCACAATTTCATTAACATATTCAAATAGATTGCATAAGTTAATTATGTTCCTTGTTATATTTGTATTTTGTTTTTCGGTTAATTCTTGAAAACAAATACACCCGATCAGGCTGATTCCGTGAATTTGTTTTTCAGAAATTTCTTTTAATATAAAGGATGAAAAACTACGTGATTTACGTATCTAAATGACTAATTTTGAATGGTTATAAATTTAATTTTATTTGTTAAATTTTCTAAAATGGTATTAAAACAGTCATATAAATGCTAAAAAATGTTGTTTATGTGTTCATTTTGGTTGTTCTGTGCAATTTTTTATGTTTGGTTAAAATGGATTATTAACTATTCAGTAAAAAGAGACTACTTTTGCAGTTGAATTTGAACAGCGATTGTTTATGAGAAAGTTTCTGACGGTTTTATTGCTCTTTATCGTTTTTGTGTTACATGATGCGCAGGCTCAAAAGTCTTTTCCCTCCGATTATTTCAGGCCGCCGTTGGATATTCCGCTCTACTTGTCGGGAACTTTTGGTGAGTTGCGTTCAAATCATTTTCATGCAGGCGTCGATATTAAAACGCAGGGTGTAGAGGGTTTAAAGGTTTTTGCTGCCGCCAATGGTTATGTTTCACGAATAAAAGTGGGGCTGGGTGGTTACGGCAATGCCCTTTATATAACCCATCCCAACGGCTATGTTACCGTTTATGGCCATTTGAAATCTTTTAACAAAGCAATTACAGCTTTTTTAAGAAAGCAGCAATACAAAAGGAAAAGTTTTGTTATTGACCTCTATCCCGGCAAAGATTTACTGAGAGTTAAAAAAGGCGATGTAATTGCTTTATCGGGTAACACCGGTGGCTCCCTCGGTCCGCATCTTCATTTCGAAATTCGCGATGCCGCCAATCAGCATCCGCTTAATCCACTGCTTTTTAAAAGCCTGAAAATTAGTGATGATAAAAGTCCGGTTGTTGCACAGCTCGTGATTTATCCTGTTGGCGATTCATCGTGTATTAATGGCCTGCATGACACCTCCTTTTTTAAAGTGATGGCTTATAAAGGCAGATATGGACTAAAGGCTGATTCGGCGATTAAAGTACATGGAAAAGTGGCCTTTGGGTTAAGAGCGTACGATAGAATGGATAAAACGCATAATAAAAACGGTGTTTTCAGCGAGCAGTTTTCCATCGACTCGGTTGCTGTATTTGAAATCAAAATGGATGAGCTGTCGTTTTATACTTCACGTTATATTAACAGCCTTATCGACTATCGGTATTTTATGGAAAATAAACGCAGGGTAGTCCGAACTCAGTTGGATACCAACAACAGGTTGGCCATATACCGCATTGTAAAAAACAATGGAATATTTGCTTTTGATGACACGCTAACACATCATCTTGAATATGTTGTGAGCGATGCTTATGGTAATAAAAGCCGGTTTGCTTTTCGCGTAAAAGGTTATAAGCCCGATTCCATTGTTTCGCCTGACAAACCCGTAGTTGATGACAATATGATATTCGTGCAGTTTTCAAAAAAGGCGGAGTTGTTAACCGACAGTTTAAAGGCAGAATTTCCGGCCAATGCTTTTTATCGTTCACAATTAATAAGGTACGGTTTAAAAGCAAGCAACGAAATAGGCTTGTATTCGCCTGTTTATACTGTGGGTTCAAAGTATATTCCGCTTCAAAAATATTTTAATCTTTCAGTTGCCATTGGTAAACCCGTTGCGGATACGTTGAAATCAAAACTCTATATTGCCAAACAAAACGCCGACGGGAAATGGGACTTCGCAGGCGGAAGTTATGAGAATGGATGGTTAACCACCAGGATGCGTTCCCTTGGTAAATTTGCGGTTTTGATGGATACCGTGCCGCCTGTTATAAAGCCGGTTAATGTTGCCAATAATAAAAAGGTTGCCAATCAGCATACTTTAAAGTTTAAAATTTACGATAAGCCCACTGGAATAAAAAAGTATGCAGGATTTTTAAATGATAAATGGATATTAATGGCCTACAATCCCAAAAAGAATCTGTTGACATACCGTTTCGACTGGCTGTTGAAGAAAGGTAAAAACAGGTTTAAACTATATGTGTTCGACAACCGTGATAATGAAGCGGTTTACGAAGTGGTAATTTATAAGTAGTGTCGTATCGAACCTGTTCTGACATCCTTTCCATATTCCCCTTGTGATATTAACTTGCATTAGATTGGCTCAACACGTTGGTAGTTTATTGTGGCAGTACTCCCCTGTCCGGTTAAACCATAAGGCGATAATCGTCAATAAGGTATTGATAATGATGCTCTTCGTAGCTTACAAAGGAGCTGGTGTAAAATTTTTTTGCCGGTTCAATTCCTTGTATGGCAATAAAGTACCTTTAACTGTAAAGGGACAAATAGAATGAATGCTCAACGAAGCTCTGAAAAATAGCGGCAGAAAGAAAAAATAGTTGCCCGTATGGCTGATTCGTTTATTTTTGCTTAGTACTTGTTTAAAGTTAACCTGATAATTATGAAAAAAAGCATTTTTATTCTACTGACATTAATACCTTTGTTTATGGGATGCAAGGAAATTACACTTGGTATGGATGATTCGGGAAAAACCATTACTGTTGCTCCCGGTACAGTGATTAAAGTAACACTGACATCAAACAGCAGCACCGGAAACAGCTGGCACAGTATCCGTTACGACAATGTCTTGCTTATGCAGGTAGGCGAACCTGATTATGAAAAAAGCAACACGGGTTTAGTTGGTGCCCCGGGCAAAGTTATCTATGCATTTAAGGCTTTAAAATCGGGAGAAACTGATTTGCGGATGAGTTATGGCGCTAACCATTCAGCTGGCAAAGAACCTATAAAAGAATTTTATATTCATATTGTGGTAAAATAGATACTGGTATAACTGTGTCAAAATAAACTCTCATTATGAGAATATGTTTTAAGAATTATCCGAATTATTGTAAAAACATACTATTTTTATTTTCACTAGTCGTTATTAGTATAAACGTTTCTGCAGCCGATAAGCATAAGTCGTTATACGATAATCCGTTGGTTGATTCCATGAGGAATATTCAATATGCCGATAATGTGAAAGCATTGAAAATCGGTTTTAAAATATTAGGCAGCATTAATAGAGACGCAGCGAGCCATACACTTGCTCAGGCTTATAGTACAATTGCTGAGATACTTACCGGACAAGGTTATTATGGTTTAGCCGAAGAGTATTTTACGCAGGCAATGGAAACCTATATCGTATTAAATGATTCATTAGCTATAGGTTGGCTTTACGTAAGCAGAGGTAATTTAGAGTTTAAAAACAACCTTTACAAAAAAGCGAGAAATAATTATTTACAAGCACTAAATATTTTTAGTGATATAAAACTGTTAGCAGGACAGGCAACTGTTTACAACAATCTCGCATTAATTCAAATAAAACGCAATAATTTTAAAGATGCCTTGCCAAATTTCCTCAAGGCATTGAAACTCAGGCAGGCGATTCCTGATTCCGGCTTGGTTGGTCATTCATATATTTATATTGGTGAGCTTTTTCTAAAAGAAAACAATCTTAAAGAGGCAGAAAACTATCTACGTAAAGCGTTAACCTTCGGTAAGTTGCTCGATACACTTAATATAACGGGAAGAAGTAGCGAACTGCTCGGTGAAGTTTACATTGATAGAGGAGATACATCATTGGCCAATGGGTTTTTTAATGATGCTGAAATGGATTTCACAACTAATAAAAACAGTAACTATCTTATTAAACTATATAAAAAAAGAGCTGACATATTTTTAGCAGCACATAAATATAATAGTGAAAAAATATATCTGCTAAAAGCATTAACAATTGCTAAAACGAATAATTTGCTCATTGATCAGACGGAAATATTAGAGCGATTGTTATTGCTTCCTCAAGAATTAGCTTTAGGTAATGACACATTGAAAATGGCCTGGCAAAACGATTTGATAAAAGTTTATAAAGAATTGTATAAATCAGAAGTCGAAAAAAGCTTGATGCTCACCGGTATGTACGATAAATTAATGAAGTACAAGGTTAAGATTAAGCTTAAAGAATTGCAATTAAACAAAGCTAATTTACTTCAAAACACGTATATAGTAATTGTAATTTTATCACTGATTTTATTATTAGTCCTGTATCTCAAATATAACGAAAAACGTAAGAAAAACAAGATTATACTTGAGCAACAACAACAGAATTTTAATCAGAAAATGTACGTTGAGCAACTTAAAGCAGATAAGTTAAAAATGAAGTTGAATGCTGAAGAGCGTGAACTCGTTATGAAAACAACATTTATTCAACAAAAGAATGAATTGATAAAAGGGTTCGAAAAGGAGCTTAAATATCAAATATCTTTATTGGATACAAGTAAAGCAAAGGGGCTAAGAAGGCTGTTGATGTCAATGAAAAATTCACTTGGTTCTGACAATGTATTAGCCGATTTCGAAAAACATTTCGTGGTTTTATACCCTGAATTTCTTGTAAACTTGTCTCGCAATTATCCTCAATTGTCGGCAAAAGATTTAAAGATGTGTGCCTTTCATAAAATGAATCTTGATACTAAAGAGATTGCACACATATTGAATCTTACGGTTCGGGCCGTACAAACAAGCCGGTATAGAATAAGAAAAAAGATGAATGTTCCGGAAGGCATGAGCCTGGTGGCTTTTTTAAATAAATAATGTTCCCATTTTTTTTGATGGCTAACGTCTTACTTTTTTACACTGAAAACAAACGAAACTGCTTTAGAATGGATGTCATAGTTGGGATATAATCAATATCCCGTGTGTGTAAAATGCTTATATGTATTGTTTTACCTGAATATTCAATAAACTTCATGCTGCAAAATGCGTAGGTTTGTAGTATGACCTTCCCGTGTTGTCTTGCTTATATTTGACTAGAATTTTCTCAATTTGATAAATTCATTGTATTAGTATTAATTAAATAAAAGGAAATTATGAAAAAATCTACACTTATCATTTCACTAATTATGCTGTTTGGGTTTGAAGCAACCTTTGCACAAAATTATTATTCCCTTGCATTTAATGGTAGTTCCAATGTTAGCATTGATGCCACCAACTGGCGTGATGCAGGTTATGCTATTAATTTTGATGGATCAACGGGTAGTGCTGCCAGTGGTAGTGCTATTGACTTAGATGGTAAACATATTACCCTCGAAACATGGGTGTATGTTAACAGTTTTAATGATTATGCCACGGATTATGGAATTGCACGAATCATGGGCATTAGAACCACAGCATCTAGTGGTGCATACTTACGATTTGGAGATATTGGGATAGACACCAATCAGGTGCAGTTTGTAATTCAGATAGGTGGCGCTGAGCACAAACTTACAAGCAGTGCCCATTTGAATACCGGAGAGTGGATTCATATTGCCGGCACCTATGACGAATCATATATGCGCTTGTACATTAATGGTTCCGAGGATAATTCTATCGCACAAACAGGTTCCTTACAAGCAAATGCCATTTTTACATTAGGTTACAATTATGACGGAAACTCTCGCCATTTAAACGGCATACTTGATGAAACCAGAGTGTGGACAACCAAACGCGAAGGCTATCAAATACGGAATGCAGCATATAACCAACTAGCTGCCAACGATACAGCCAATTTAGAAGCCTATTACCAAATGAGCAACGGCAGTGGTACTACCATTACCGATAATTATATACACGGACACGATCTCACGTTATCCTCTTCCGGAATAACATGGCAAAGTAGTACGGCACCCCTTGGCAGGGTACGTAATGTAACCATGGAGTGCTGGGTTAACATACCCTCAACCAGTGAGCATGGTGCTATTATGCATCTTGGGCCTCACGACTGGGGTTATGGATTTGGAGTAGGTACAACGCAATATGAAAGTGATGGCAATAAATTAGTGATTCTTAGTGACTTTTCAAGGTGGATTGCTACGGGTGTTGACATTGGTACAGGCTGGCATCACATAGCGTTGGTGCTTGATAACGGAAGCAATTTTACCGCCTATATCGATGGGGTACAGGCATATACCGAAACCGGAACTACTTCTGCTACGCTTGGTTTAAGTGCCTCACCCATTGCAACTATCGGGGGTATGCCTTCATATTCTCCAAGAGATTTTTCCAATGGAAATATTACCGAAGCCCGTTTTTGGAAGGTGGCACGTACTCAACAACAAATCAGGGATGACATGCACTTCCAGCTTGCGGGCAGCGATGCCAATTTGTTAGGCTATTATAAAATGACCGATGGCAGCGGAACCACCCTTACGGATAATTCGGCCAACAGCTCCAATGGCACAATAACCGGTGCAACATGGGTCGATTCCATAAGTCCCGATTATCTTGTGTATGGTACGGGTACTTCATCCGATAAATACTTAATGGCAACTTTAAATAACCTGTCATGGGTTACACAACACACAAGTAAGTTCAATAGCTACTTTTTACAAACATCCAATATAGATGCCACTAACACACAATATTGGGACGATAGTGATGACAATGGTGACGGCGATAAATATAACGACCCCAACGATTTAACAACTGCCGGTAACAACGAAGGGTTTTTCCCCATTGGTTCATATAATGATAATTTTACCGGTGATTATGATGGGAGTAGTTATACAGTTAGTGGTATAAGAATAAACCGGTCAGGTACTGATCAAATAGGATTTTTTGGAGTGGTTTCCGGCAGTAGTAATATTAGGAATCTTGGGCTTACATCACTAAATATAAGCGGAAAAACGAATGTAGGAGGCCTTATTGGAATGAATAACTCAAATTCATCTATTATTAGTAATTGTTTTACTACAGGAAACCTTTACGCCAACGGGTCGTCTTCGGGAGGGCTAATCGGTGCACATGGATACGCAGAAAAATCAAATAACGGCTCAAAGGGAACAGGTGTTGATAATTGTTATAGTACCTGTAATATTGAAGGAACATCATTTAATTCCGACGCAATAGGTGGCTTGATAGGTACATTATATGGTGCCGTAAGTAACAGTTATAGTTTGGGTAATGTAACACGTCCAAGCTCAAGTTCCTGGTCAGCTTATGGTGCTTTAATAGGTACTATTGCTACAGGAACAGTACAAACTAGTTTTTCAACGGGAAGTGTAACATACACAGGTGCAACTGACCCAACTGACAAAGGCTTTATTGGAGAATGGTATAATGGATCAACAGCTACCAACAACTTTTTTGATAGTGAAGTTTCCAATCAAACTACCGCAACCGGAGCCACCGCCAAAACCACTGCCCAAATGAAATTGGCAACTACATTTTTAGATGGCAGCTTCTCGTTTGCTAAAAGCGCCGGCCATTGGGCAATGAATGGCAGTGATAACAGCGGCTACCCGTTTTTGCGGTTTGAGGGCTACACCCCTTCGCAAATATGGCTCGGCACAGTTTCGTCTGAATGGGCAACCACCGGAAACTGGAGTGAAGAGACAGCACCCGCAAGCGCAGAAAATATTATTGTTCCAAATGTTACAAACGATCTTGTCATTTCCCCAACTAACGCAACCTGTAATAATATGCTCCTTGAGCCAAATGCTGCTTTACAAGTTGTTGCAATGGATGGCACTTTAACCGTAAACGGTAACCTTACAAATAACGGTACTTTTACCATAAATTCTGATGCAACAGGCACCGGCTCGTTAATAGTAAACGGCACTGCAACGGGCACCGTAACCATGCAACGTTATCTGGCAGCAGCCACCTGGACAGAGTGGGACGACGGCTGGCATTTTTTAAGTTCACCCGTGGCAGATTATCCAATTCAGGGTAACTTTACCGTTACGCCTGCCGATGAATACGATTTCTACGCCTGGAGCGAAAAATATAATGTATGGGTAAATTATGCGGATGGTGCTACTCCTGCTTTTTCAGATGCAGACGTAAACGGAAGCAACAATTTTGAACTGGGACACGGCTACCTTGCCTCCTATAAAACAGCATCTACCAAAGCATTTACAGGAGCTGTTAATGTAGATGACGTTAGCATCACAGGATTAACTCTGACCGGTACTACCAATGACTACCGCAGTTGGAATTTGTTGGGCAATCCGTTTACCTCCGGTCTTTTGTGGGATAATACATGGACGACATCAAATATAGGAGGATCCATTCAAATATGGAATGAAGCGGGAAAATCATATACCGTAATTACACAAACGGCAACAGGTATCATTCCTGCAACAAACGGGTTTATGGTACAGGCAACCGTAAACAATGCTTCCTTAACCATTCCAAAAGCAAAAAGAACACACGGAGGAGCGTTTTATAAAAAAGATGTTGATTTTCCCATCATTAAACTAAAGGCAATAAATAACGACAATCCGTCATTTCAGGAAAGTCAGCTGATGTTTATACCCGGGTCAACAACAGGTTATGAAGCAAAATACGATTGTGATTTCCTTGCCGGATATGCACCCGTGTTTTATTCTACAATAGACGAAATTCCCATGGCTGTAAACAGTATGCCAGGTTTGGAAGAAACCACATCAATACCATTTACTTTTATAAAAAACGATGGTTTAAACTTCAGTATTGCAATGTATGATGTTCAAAATGTGAATATGGATGTTTGGTTGTATGATAAAAAACTTAAAAAAGATTTTAATCTGTCAAAAGATTCTGAGTATTACTTTACTGCGTTTGATAATGATAACCCGGAGCGTTTTGTGGTTCATTTTAGCCCGCTTGGCATAGATGAGCCTGTAAGTCAACCCGAATTAGTACAACTATGGGCTTCAAACAACACTCTAAATATCTACAATGCAAATAATTACAAAGGAGATGTAAGAGTTATAAACATGTTCGGACAAACTATAATTAACACAAAACTTACCGGTGATAATAACCAACGACTTCGTGTTAATGTTTCCACCGGATATTACATTGTAAACATAATAACCAATAAAGGGGTAATTAACAGAAAATTGTATTTTAATTAGATAATACGATAATGAATTTATTTAAACTTAACCTAATTAAAATATTATACCAGTAGTTAAAATAAAACATTTATATCATGAAAAAAATTACAATAACATTACTTGTATTATTAGCATTAACAATTTCATCAACAAATTTATTGGCACAAGGACCGCCCCCGCCGCCGCCTGGCTCAGGACATGGCCAATCAGGTAACCAAACCGGTGGTAATGCGCCTGTTGGTGGAGGCTTATTTATATTGCTTGGCTTGGGAGCTGCTTATGGGGGACAAAAGATTTATGAAGTATTGAAGGAGGAAGACAAAGCAGCCGGTAAACCGGAAGAATTGGAGGATTAAGCAAAATATCCAATCAGCAATGCTACTTCCCTTCAAGTTTCACCAGCTTATACTGCCGTGTTTTGTCATCTTGTTTGATGGTCAGGTAATAGATGCCGGCACTCCATTTTGAACCGTTGATGGTGATGATTTTTTGCGTTGGCGTGGCGATTTTTGTTTCCGGTACAATCATTCTGCCGTAGCTGTCGGTAATTTGCCATGAGGTATTTGTGTTACACTCCACGGTTATGCTCATTGCTGTTTGCGTTCTAAACGGATTTGGATAGATGGTTGCGGCAAAACAGCCCTCCGCGGTTTCGTCGATGCCGTAAGCTGTGCTGTCGTAATCAAACCTGACTTCGCTTAAGCCAACGCAATCGCCTCCATAGTTGCTCAGGGCTGTTAACAAAAGATATCGCGCTTTAAAGCTGTCGAAACTTTCGAGGTCGAAACCTTCGTAAATATTTTTTCCGGTGGCTTGTTCAAATTCATAGGTTCCCAGTTCGTGCCAGGCATCGCCATCATCGGAATAGTCGATGGCAACCGATTTCATACCGTAATTGAGGAAATCGGGTACATTGGAATTCCAGATGTGCATGGCTTTCATCTCTATCTTTTTACCAAAATCGTACATTATCCAGTGCGACATGCCTCGCTCAGGGTTAGGGTTGACGGATGTTTCGCATGATATCCAGCCATCATACCATGTGGTGTTATGACGGTCGGGATAGCACTGCCCGATTAGCAGATTCGAACTGCCAATTAATAAAACTATTGCTGTTATTATTTTTTTCATAGGTAATGGGTGATTTATTGTTTTGCTTTATTGTTATATTGTTTCATTGCTTTATTGTTAATTGCTCACTAAAAGTTGCTTATTGCTTATTAAAAGTTTAAAGTTTGAAGGTTTCATTGTTATATTGCTTCATTGTTGCGGTTTTGGTTATAGTGCGTACCGCTTTTTTACCTCACATTATCTCAACTTGTTTTTCCCTCCAAATATGCGACTATCTTTCTTAATAATAGTAAACTAAGGCAAATACTATAAGCCCTTTAAAGCATTCGCTATTTTTCTTTTTCACCATTTTCTAAATCATATTCTTCCATTCTTTTCTTAAACGTATCTAAATCCCAGGTTATATCCCATATTTGTAAATATTCTGCTATAGGCTTAAGCCCAACACTCTCTCTTCGTTTATTAACATTATCCGGATCAATCATAGGTGATAGCTTGTATTCTTTTGTATTAAAATCCATTTCAAGTTGGCTTCCATATATTTGTTTTTTTCCTTGCGATATCAAAACTCTGTCTTCCAATAATGCAAGATCACTTGGTTTTGCATTTCCGTTTTTGACTGCTTCTCGAAGCATTGGTAGATATTTGATTTGAGTTTGTAAATCAGCGTGTTGAATTACTAAAAATAATGTTAAGTTTCCGTTTTTGCCAATAATATCAGAACCTAACCAACCTTCTTCATCAAGTATTTTCTTTACTTTTATTACATTTATTGAATCTTTAAGGTGAATAATTTTCCAAATATCCTGAACTTCTTTTGAATCCCAACCATATTTCTTTTCAAGTACTTGTGATTCTTTACGGTATTTTTGGTCTTCACGGTAAATGGTATCTAAAATTGCAATTAATTTCTTATTTCGGTTGATTTCCGGTGTTTTATTATTTTGCCCAAAAGCAATATTGAAGGTCAAAATTCCAAATAGAGAAAATAGGAGTGTTTGTTTCATAACTCAACTTTTAATTTTATTCATTCAATTATTGACGCATTTAAGCATTTACTCATTCACCCATTTAAGCATTCACTCATTCAACCATTTAAGCATTCACTCATTCAACCATTTAAGCATTTAAGCATTCACTCATTTAAGCATTCAAACTTCTACCCATTCATAAACCCCAGCGGCATCACCCCTGAGTTAACATCGTAAAAATTTGCGATATTTGGAAAAACGGTTTCCAGTTCGGAGGGAGTTATACCAAACCACAGTGCCAACTCGGCAAAATAGAGGTCGCTGGCCGTGGTTGGCAGCATAACGCCGTCACCCAGTTCAACATTGTTACCCAGCTCCAGCGACGGGTATTCGCCATAAAACTTTTTGCCATTAACAGCACCTCCCATCACCATGGCATTTTCACCCCAGGCATGGTCGGTACCATTTCCGTTGGAAGTAAGTGTTCGCGAAAAGTCGGACATGCTAAAGGTGGTTACCTGATCAAAAACCCCCAGTTCGTTAAGCACTTCGGCAAACGACTTTAATCCGTTGTTTACGTAACCCAACATCTCTTGCTGGTTGTTTAGCAGCTCGTCATGATGATCCCAGCCGCCATAGTCGATAAAAAATATTTGACGCTCGGCACCTAGCGTTTCCCTTGCAGCAATAACTTTAGCAATCATATGCAGGCTTTGCGACACATCATCAACTTCAAAAACGGTATTAAAATCAGGAACAGCGGCAATGGCATCACTAAATAACTGGCTTCCTTCATGGGCACCTTTTAAAACATCCATGTAACTTTTTTGGTACAGGTCGGTATATTGCCGGTTCATCATTTGGTCGAGGGCTTGCGTGCGCCCTATATTTACACCCCAGTCGTAACCATATCCGTATATATTATCGGCGCCACCAAAGGGGTCAATTGAAAACTCAACATTGTTGTTGCCATACTGAAAAACATTGGTTCCCGACAGGGAGATGTTCATGCTTATGTTGGGGTTGCCATTCATATCATTCATTAAATCAGCCATTTTTCCTGCCCAGCCGATGGCTGACCGCTGTCCGGGATTAGCCGTTTGCCACTGTTGTGTTTGGTCGGCATGCGAAAACAGCCCCAGCGGCAGCGGAACCGAGTTGTTATAAAAATCCTGTTTGGTAGTGGGCTGAATAAGTGTTCCAACATTGTTAACAAACGCCATGTTGTTGGCATCAAAAATACTGGCTGCGTCAGGCATCGAAGGATGAAGCCCGAAGGTTTTGCCATTGCCATTCAGCACATCTATCGGGACAATGTCGTTTTTGGGAATGGCAAGGTTTGACCGGGTAACGGCATATTCGTTGTATTCGGCATCACCGCGCGGAATAAGCATGTTAAACGAATCGTTACCACCTCCAAGATAGAGGCATACCAGCGCTTTGTAAGTGCCGTCGCGGCCGGAGTTATTTAAAGTGGCGGCTTTTAAGGCGTTTAGCTTAAAAAGAGATGAAAAGGGCGTTGCCATACCCATCGACACCAGGCCGGCAGTACGCAAAAAGTTTCTTCTATTGTATCTGTTTTTCATATTTCCGGTTATTTTAGGATTACATAATCGGGGCTAATCATAATAAGGTATGCGGCCAGATGGATACGGTTCATCCTCTGATTCATGCCCCCTTCATAAGGCTGGATTGCCTGCTTGATAATGGCCCTCGTTTCGTCGCTTAAAGTGCCGTGGGTGAGTAATAAATCCAGTTTGTTAATCAATACTTCCGGATCCTGAGCGTCTTCAATAAACGCACTAAAGTCGGTATAAACATTTAAGTCCTGATTTTCCCATCCCCACGAGTTGATTTCGTCAATAGCCCAAACATCAGCCATGTTAACATAACCGATGCTTGTTTGCGAGTTGTGAATTTGAAATTCGGGAGCGAACAGTCCTGCATCGGCAATGGGGCCGTTGGGTTGAAAATCGGGCAGGAAAAAATTAAAAACCGATGGCGATGCCAATGGGTACTGCTTTAGGTTTTCGTAAGCGTAATAGCCATGATTCCAGTATTTTCCCGATGGTGAGTTTACCCCGATGCCATTGGTAAAATGCATATATCTTACAAAAGGCTCTAATAATTTCCCCTGTGCAGGATCGTTCATCCATGAACACTCTCTCGCTTCGGGGTTAAGCAAAATGGCTTTAATAACCGCTTTCATATCGCCTCTGACCCCCGAGCCATTATCGTTAAAAGCAGCGGTTACCGCAGCAATATATTCTGGTGAAGGGTTCGACTTAACCAGCAATTGGATGAGCTTTCTGCCGATAAACGGCCCAACGTTGGGATGGTTAAAGAGTAAGTCGATGGTTTGCTCAATGTCCGTCATTCCATTTTGTCCTGCCGGTATCACAAAGCCGTTCAGCAGCTGCTTTTGACTTGTTTCGTGATAATCCTGATACATTACCATGGGAACGGTCATGTCGGCCAGCCAAATGCCGTAACCGAAATCAGGCTCATCAACATATTCATTGGGAACAACCGCGCCAATACCCAATCCTGTAAATACCTTGGCAAATTCTTTAATATCGCTATTGTGATAAGTTGGAATGAAATTTCCGTTTTCATCAGTTTTTCGAGAGCCGTCGGGGTTGAGTTCGTACAAGCCGATGCTAAAAAGCTGCATCACTTCGCGGGCATAGTTTTCGTCGGGGTGGGTGTTGAGTTCGGGGTCGGCTTTCGGGTTGTCGAGATGACTAAGGTAATAGCCCATGGCGGGATGCAAGGTAACTTCCATTAAAATATCTTTGTAATTTCCAAAGGCGTTTCTGTTAAAAATATCGTAGTAGTTTGCAAGCCCGTCACCAAAATCATACAATTCCGAATTGGCTGAAATTACCAGTATTTCGCTTAGGGCAAAGGCAATTCTGTGGCGCAGGATATCGTTGGTTGTAAGGTTGTTTTGCCACCAGGCAAAGCTGAATATGTCAAACCAGGGGCGATAGGGAAGATCGTCAGGGTCGCCGCCATTGTCGATATAGTATTGTTTGTAATCATCATAGGTTGGCTGTATTAATGGTGTGAGCAGCGAAGGTTCCATATCCATTTGTTCATCAAGCCAGGGTTCAAACCCTTCATCGGCAACTTGTTGAATGGTTTGCAAATTACCGCCAAAAGCAGCCTGAATCAAAAACCTTGAAGCATCATCTAATTTGCCTTCTAGTCCGGATTTGTCAATGGTTTTAATACCCGAAGCCGATTGGCTCCAGCTTGGATGGTGATAGTTACTGCTTGTTGTTACCACAATGCCGTTACTTCGATTCAGGCTGTCAGATGATTTCTCCGGCTGAGCAAAAGTTATTGAATGCTGAAAAACAATCAGCGTAATAATGAATAAATACCGCATAAGCTGTAGAATATTTGGGGGTAAAGTGTCAAATATACAATAATATTTTATTGCGAAAGGGTTAACACCTGAATTAATATTTTCACCGTTTACCGACCTAACACCACTGTTTACCGAAAAAATGTTTGCCACGGCAGCTGACTACCCTATTTTTGCTCCATCAAATCAATAAAACAACAAGCATATGAACAATTCAACACGACTTTACAGATCAAGGACTCACCGTGTATTTGGCGGGGTGGCTGGCGGACTTGCCGATTACTTTAACATTGACGTAATTTTAGCACGCTTGCTTTTTGTAGTAATCTTTTTTGCCGGCGGCGGTGGTGTTATTATCTATGTTGTTCTTTGGATTATTACGCCCGAAGAACCTCTTATTACACCCCCTCCCGGAAACGGAACCGGCCCGGGCACGTCATCATCTCATATCAATGATGCTGACATATCGGATGCCACTATTGTAAACGATGGTGAAAAACGTACCAATAACCGAACCTTTATCGGGGGCATGGCGCTCATATTAATTGGTTTCTTGTTTCTGCTTAACGCCATGATACCGCATCTGGTAATTATTCAGTTTTGGCCTGTTGTTATTATTATAGTAGGTATCATGCTGGTGGTTAACGAAACGAAACCATTTCAACAAAATAGCAGTAATACAAAATCAACTAAAACTGAAAAAAATGAAATTTAGAAATCTCTTTTGGGGGATCATCCTCATATTTGTGGGTACCCTCGCAATCCTTAACAATTTAGACGTAATTGACTTTGCGTGGAGAAAACTGTGGAACCTGTGGCCTGTATTCCTGATGCTTTGGGGTATTTCAATACTGCCCATAAAAGATGGAATCCGGTTAGGGCTGGTTGTTATCACCTTGGGACTTACCATGTATTATATTACTTCGCAGGCTGTTTATACCGAATCGGATTATGTTACAGGCCGGGGCTGGCACAACCAAAATTGGGATGATGATGAAGACGAGTATGATACAACGTATCAGTACGATTCTGCCAACAGTGCAAATTTTTTAATTCCCTATACCGAAGGGTTGGAAACGGCCACCTTAAAGTTTGATGCCGTTGCCGGAAGCTTTGTGCTAAATAAAAGTACCAAGAATCTGTGTACTTTTAACATGACTGATAGCCGGATGGCAAGGTATTACAAATATTCGGTTAAAACCAGTGGGGATGATGCCCTGATAAATATTAATACCAAGCATCATGTTAATTTTAAATTAAATCATAGTAAAGGAAAAGGGTTTTTACGTTTGAATGAATCGCCTGTTTGGGTGATGGATATCAATGCCGGTGCTGCCGAAATAGACTTCAATATGGATCAGTTTAAGGTTAAAAAACTAAGTATTGATGCAGGTGCCGCCGATATAACCGTAACCGTTGGAGATAAGTATCCTGATGTGAAAATAAATGTTGACGCCGGTGCTTCCGATATTACCGTAAGAATACCGAAAAGCTCGGGTTGTAAGATTAAAATGGATACCTTTTTGGCCGATAAAACCCTTGAGGGTTTTGAAAAGAAAAACGGCAGGTACGTAACCTCAAATTATGGTGAGGCCGATAACACAGTTTACATTGATATTGACAGTGCCGTTTCAAGTTTAAAAATCGAGCGGTATTAACCTTAGGTTTATATCGAAGTTGTTTAAACTTCAGGGTGTATATTTTTGATAAGATGTTCTAAACTATAAAGTAAATCTAATTCGTTAAATCCGTGTAATCCGATGACTTTTTTTCAAC
This sequence comes from Bacteroidales bacterium, assembly GCA_015493215.1. GTDB lineage: Bacteria > Bacteroidota > Bacteroidia > Bacteroidales > F082 > B16-G9. The sequence goes on from WGDP01000252.1 coordinate 20,153, forward strand.
TTCCGATAGCTATCGGAATACACGGATTACATAAATTGTGTACTTTAAACAACTTTTTCTGTAAAATACAGCTCATGGTTATTTCATGAGTTGTTTTTTTGTTTGCAATTTGCAGTACGTTTTAAACTATATCAATCATTTTTTCAAACTCCTCTTCCGAAATAATCGGGACGCCAAGCTTTTCGGCTTTTTCCTTTTTTGCAGGCCCCATGTTGGCGCCGGCGAGTACATAATTGGTTTTGGATGAAATGGAACCAACATTTTTTCCTCCGTATTGCTCAATTAAAGCCTTGATTTCGTTGCGGGAGTGCCGCTCGAAAACACCGCTTACCACAAACGATTTTCCTTGCAGCACATCGGAAACAGGTGCGGCAGTTTCTGTTATTTCCATTTGAACCCCTTTGGCTTTTAACCGTTCTATAATTTCGATGTGTTCGGGTTTTTTAAACCATTCAATCACCGATTCGGCAATTTTTTCACCGATTTCATCCACTGAAATCAATTCATCGTACGAGGCTTGTTGCAATTGATCAATGGAGGTAAAGCGGGCAGTTAGCTTTTTGGCGACCGTTTCACCCACATACCTGATACCGAGAGCGTAAAGAACTCGCGGAAAGGGGACGGCAAGCGAATTTTCGATACCCTTTAATATGTTTTGAACGGTTTTTTCTTTAAAGCTTATTTTTTTCTCTTTTTTATTTTCTTCGGCGGGAATAATTTTTTCAAGCCCAAGAAGCTGATCGTAAGTTAAATAGTAAAGGTCGGCAACATTTTTTACCAGGCCGTTATCAAACAACATCTCTATTTTGCCCTCGCCAAGGCTGTCGATGTTCATTGCCTTACGCGAAATAAAGTGCTCCAGTTTACCTTTTATTTGTGGCGGGCAGCTGTCTTCGTTGGGACAATAAAAAGCGGCTTCGCCCTCCTTCCTGACAAGGGGAGTTCCGCATTGCGGACAGTTTTCGATAAACCTGACAGGCAAGGCATTTACAGGCCTCTTTTCAAAGTTTACAGCCACAATTTTCGGTATAATTTCGCCCCCCTTTTCCACAAAAACCGTGTCGCCCACACGTACATCCAATTGGGCTATTATATCGGCATTGTGCAGGCTGGCTCGTTTTACCACCGTGCCTGCCAGCTGTACCGGACGCAGGTTGGCCACCGGCGTAACGGCACCTGTGCGCCCCACCTGATAGTCGATGGATAGCAGCACGGTTTCAACCCGTTCGGCCTTAAATTTATAAGCAATGGCCCAGCGCGGACTTTTGGCGGTATATCCCAGCTCCTTTTGAAGTAAAAGGCTGTTTACTTTTATAACAATCCCGTCAATGTCGTAGGGGAGATGCTCGCGGCCAACATTCCAGTCGTTGATAAACTCAAAAATATCTTCTTCCTTGCGGCAAAGGGCAATGTTGTTGGAGGTTTTAATGCCGAGGCTGCCCACATATTTAATGGCATCGTAGTGGGTTGTAATACCCGGCAAATCTTGTGGTACATAGTAAATGATACAATCCAACGGCCTTTTGGCAACCTCTTTGGGATCTTGCATTTTAATGGAGCCGGCTGTGGCATTGCGCGGGTTGGCAAAGGGGGCTTCTCCAATTTCTTCTCGCTCACTGTTAAGTCTGTTAAACCCTTTGTGAGGCATAAAAATTTCACCCCTTACTTCCAATTCTTCCGGATAATCGCCACGAAGTCTTAACGGAATGGATTTTATGGTTTTAATGTTGTTGGTTACATCGTCGCCCCGAACCCCGTCGCCACGTGTTACTGCCTGTACCAGCAGGCCGTTTTCATAAGTAAGGCTAATGGCAACCCCATCGTATTTCAACTCGCAAACAAATTCAACATCAGTACCAACCGCTTTGGTTACCCTATGGATAAAATCCCTGATTTCCTCTTCGGAGTAGCTGTTTGACAGCGACATCATAGGATAGCGATGTTTAACGGTTTTAAACGATTTGGTAATATCGCCGCCCACACGAAGGGTAGGGGAGTCGGGTAGCTTGAATTGTGGATATTGCTTTTCCAGTAACTCAAGCTCTTTTAACAGTTGGTCAAAGTCGTAATCGGTGATGGTGGGATTTGCCAGCACATAATAGTTGTAATTATGTTGTTGTAACTCATGGGTTAATTGTTCAATGCGCTTTTTTGCTTCCTGTTCACTCATAATTTACCAATTGACTTTTTCACGGTTCAGGGGCATGGTCATACATCGGGCACCACCACCGCCACGCGACAACTCATTGCCTTTAATGGTGATAACCGCCTTTTTGTAATCCAACGGGTTTTTATCCTTATCAACAACCTGCTGCGCCGAAATAACTTCAAAACCGGCTTTGCTCATGGCGTCAATGGTTCTTATGTTGCGTTCGTAGCCCATTACTAACCCCGGTTGCACGGCAAAAAAGTTGGCGCCGCTTTGCCACTGCTCCCGTTCCATAAAAGTAATGTCTTCCGAGCCGCCGCAAAAAACAGGCTCAAGGTCAATCTTCAGTTTTTTCAGAGCCGACAATATATTGTCCTCTTCTTTAATGGAAACTTTATCGCCATCAATGGTGATGTGGATGGTTAAAAACCGGTTTGAACCGAGAATAAGGGGTTTGTAAACCATGGCTTTATCCACATCAAGAAAGGTAAAGGTCATATCAAGATGGATAAACGATTCCGGTTTATAGGGAAGCTCCTGAACGATGATGTGCTGAACGCCGGGTTTCGATTTAAAATGTTCAAGCAGCGTGTCGATGCCCTGCGATGATGAGCGGGCGCCATTGCCAACAACCAACACATCTTCGCGGGCAACCAGTACATCACCTCCTTCAATACTTGCTTCGGGCTTTTCGGTAAACTCGTTAACAAGGTTTAGCGAGCCGCCCCTTATGGAGGGGTGGTAATTGAAAATGGTTTCCATGATAAAGGTTTCGTGTTGCCGTACCTTGCTGGCCATTTTGCTTATCATGGCTTTGTTTCCTATCGAAAAACTTGCATCGCGTGTAAAAAACAGGTTGGGTACCGGCCTTACACTGTATTTTTCACTGTCGAAATAGGCTGTGAGTGTATTTTTATTCATCTCAACCCCTTCGATTAATTGTCGAGCAAGCTCATCAGGTTCAAGATGTTGCATATAAATACACACCTCTTTGCTAATATTGTAAAAACGGCATAGCTTGCCAAGCAGCTCGCCTTTTGCAGTATCAATTTTAACAATGTCGGCTAGCAAATCCTTTACTTCGTAAACCGTGGTTAGTTGTTTAAGTACATTTAAAAATCCGTTGTACTCTGGAAGCGCCACCGAAAGGTTGAGGATGTCGCTGTAAAGTGACCGCTCGGCATTTTCAGGGGTCATGTTTTCCACTTCGGCTCCCGGCAAATGGACGATAACACTGTTTAATTTTCCAATTTCGGAATTTATATTTATTTGAGTGGTTTCCATGGTTAAAATGTTTTTGTAAAGTTAAACGATTTCTTTGGTTGGCTCAAAAAATTCATAAGAATTCCCCATCGTTTCAATAAATTTTATCAGGTCGGTAAAAGCAATTACTACGCTGGCAGTATTGTCGTTGGGGTGATAGCTGACTTTTTCAGACTGTTTCAGTTGCCGGTCGATAAATACATGAACATGATGTTCGCTATCGTTGATTAACCCGAAAGGCGAAACCGAACCGGCTTTTACACCGAGATATTTGTCGAGACGTTTCTCCGAACCAAACGAAAGTTTACCCTGCTTTAACTGTTTTTCGAGGGGTTTAAGATTAAAAGGAGTGGTGTCTTTTATAATGCAGAGGTAGTGCCTGTTTCCCTTGTGGTTTCTAAAAAATAGGTTTTTACAATGGGTGGCATCAATATTCTTCCAATACTCCTGTGCAATGGCGATGGTGTCCAAAGGAGGGTGCTCATAAATTTCATAAGAAATGCTCAGCTCCTTTAGTTTGTCCAATACTTTTTTTCTGTTTTCTTCGCGGTTCATCCTTTTAAAAGGTTAAAAGTTAAAGGTTAATGGTTAAATTGCGCCTACTTTTATCTTTTATCTTCCCGATAGCTATCGGGACTTTTATCTTCCCTCCGATAGCTATCGGAGCTATCGGGATTTTTATCTTTCCTTTTGTTTTACTCCACCCAATCGGCAATAAACAGATTGATTCCGTGCTGATTGTGGTTGTTCCGGCTGGAAGAAAAGATTAACTTTTTACCGCTATACGAAAACATGGGGAAGGCGTCAAAAGTGTTGTCGTAGGTTATGCGTTCCAGGTTGTTTCCATCGAGGTCGCACAGGTAGAGGTTGAAGTCGAACCCGCGTGTGCCTGCATGGTTGGTGCTGAAAATAATGTGTTTTCCGTCAGGCGTAAAAAAGGGTGCCCAGTTGGCTTTTCCAAGGTGCGTAACCTGTTTTAGGTCGCTGCCGTCAACATTACAGGTGTAAATCTCCATTTCGGTGGGCATAACGAGATGTTGTTTTAAAAGGTCTTTATAAATTTTGATGTCTTCAGGAGTTTTTGGCCTTGATGAGCGGAAAACAAGTTTGGTGCCATCGGGCGAGAAAAAGGCGCCCCCATCGTATCCCAACTGATTGGTTACCTGTTGGATGTTGCTACCATCGATATCGCAGGTGTAAAGCTCTAAATCGCCGGAACGGTCAGAAGTAAAAACGATTTTGTCTCCTTGTGGCGAAAGTGTTGCCTCAGCGTCGTAACCGGGATTTTTAATAAGGGTGTCAATCAGTTCTCCTTTTAAGTTAGCTACATATATATCGAAGTCTTCGTACACCGGCCACACATATTTTCCGTCGCTGCGTTTTTCGGGCAACGGGGGGCAGGCATCACCGCCCGAACGTGTTGAAGCATATAACACCGTTGTGTCGCCAGGCATAAAGTAAGAACAGGTGGTTCTTCCAAGGCCATTACTTAAAATAGTCGGAACAGTGTCTTTCATGTCGCCATCGGCAAAACGAAAATAATAGATTTGGTCGCATTCCGAACCCCAGGCTTTGTTTTTAGCCTGAAAGCTAATCATCTTATCATCAAAGCTAAAGTAGGCTTCGGCATTGTCGCCACCAAAGGTTAACTGTTTAATGTTTTTTAAATGCTTTTCCTGAGGGTAGTGCACTGTTGTATCTACATTTGAAGCACTATGGGTGTCGCTATGATGTGGATTTGTTACGCTATTACAAGCATAAAATAAAATGGAAACGGTAAAAAATACTGCAATAATTGTTTTGTTCATATTAATATGTTTTGGTTTTGGTGCACAAAAATAG
>WGDP01000253.1 GCA_015493215.1 Bacteroidales bacterium
ATACCGTATCCGGCACGGCAACAGGAGCTGTGTTTTGGGCTTTAAGGTTAAAACCGGATAGAATAAGCAACGAAAGTAACCAATAAAAAGTTTTCATAACGGTATGTTTTTCAGGGTGAATGAAATTAGAGAACCTACAAAGGTATAAAAACTTTTATAAAAAACCTCAATATTCACTACCTTCGCAACTTAAAACTTTAATGCATTGATTAAACCCGAAACCATACAAAAAATACAGGAAACCGCCCATGTTGAAGAGGTTGTGGGTGACTTTGTAAGTCTTAAAAAGCGTGGAGTTAACTACCTGGGGCTGTGTCCTTTTCATAATGAAAAAACCCCGTCATTTGTGGTTTCGCCGGCCAAAGGGATTTACAAATGTTTTGGTTGCGGAAAGGCCGGGAACGCTGTTAACTTTGTAATGGAGCACGAGCATTACTCCTATCCCGAAGCATTAAGGTTTTTGGCTAAAAAATACAACATCGAAATTGAAGAGGAGGCGCTTACGCCCGAAATGCAACAGCAAATCGACGAACGCGAAAGCCTTTTTACTTTAAACACTTTTGTTAACAATTACTTTCAGGAAAACCTGTTCAATACCGAAGAGGGAAAAGCCATCGGCCTCAGCTATTTTAAAGAGCGTGAGTTTTTGGAAGTAACCATCAAAAAGTTTCAATTGGGTTACGCGCTTGACAAATGGGATGACTACTCGCGTCATGCCATCGAAAACGGCTTTAAAAAGGAGGTGCTTTTTAAAACCGGCCTCAGCATCGACAAGGGCGATAAAATGATGGACAGGTTCCGTGGGAGGGTTATGTTTCCCATCCATAACCTCACCGGAAAGGTCATTGGATTTGGCGGTCGCATTTTAAGCAAAGAAAAATCGACGGCAAAATATGTAAACTCCCCACAGTCGGATATATACGACAAAAGTAAAACCCTTTACGGGATATATTTTGCGCGCAATGCCATTTTAAAAAACAACCGTTGTTATTTGGTGGAGGGCTATACCGATGTAATATCTATGCACCAGGCCGGCATCGAAAATGTGGTAGCCTCTTCGGGAACTTCGCTAACGGTTGACCAGATTAAACTGATAAAAAGGTTTACGCCCAACATTACCATCCTTTACGATGGCGACCCGGCGGGCATTAAGGCATCATTCCGGGGTATCAATCTTATTTTGGAACAGGGACTTAATGTAAAAATTGTACTTTTTCCCGAAGGGGATGACCCCGACTCGTTTGTGCGTGCGCACCCTGTTACCGAAGTTGAAGAATTTATTTCAAAACAGGCTTCCGACTTTATCTCCTTTAAGGCAAAACTTTTGTTGCAAGATACTGCCGGCGACCCTTCCGCCCGTGCTTCGCTCATTAAAGATATGGTGGAAACCATTTCGCATATTCCCGACCAGATAAACCGCACCGTTTACATTCAGGAGTGTTCCGCCATAATGGATGTGCCCGAACAAACGCTTGTTAACGAACTCAACAAACTGCTGCGCAATAAATACCGGAAAAAAATTCGTGCAACAGAGCAGGAAATCCCCGATGAAGTAACTTTTGACAAAGAGCCTGTTAAAGAGTTTAACAAGTTGGATTCCATCTATCAGGAGCAGGAAATTATCAGGTTGTTGTTAATATATGGTGACCAGTCGTTTACTGAAAAAAACAGTGATGAAGAAGAAGAGCCGGTACAACACAACATTGCACAATATGTTGTTAACGACCTTGTTAACGATGGAATATCGTTTACCAACGATTCGTTGACGGATATTTTTCAGATTTACCGGTCGGCTGTTGAAAAGGGAGAAATTCCCCGAACTTCCTTTTTTGTCAATCATCCCCAAAAGGAAATTGCCCAAAAAACCATTGAGCTGATAAGCACTCCTTATGAGCTAAGTGCCAATTGGGAAAAAAACAAAATTTTTGTAAAAACCGAAGAAGATCAACTGCAGGTTCTTACCAAAACATCGTTGCTGGCGCTAAAAGAAAAACACATCAGCCGGTTGTTAAAGGATATTGAAGAAAAGTTAAAGAACACCACCGATGAAGTGGCTGTAGAAGAGCTTTTGGAAACCTTTAAAGCGCTAAAACAGATTCATAAAAACATCAATCAATCGCTTCAGCGGCAGATACTGCCGTAGCAAATATTTTAGCCAACGGTTTCAGAATTTAGGATTTTGGAAGCAACAACAGTTTCTTGTCCCTTCCAAGCACTTTCAGATGTTTTAACTGACAACTTTTTAGTATTTCAATGTATTTTGGCTTTTCGCCACTGCATACAATGATGTTGTTTAAAGTTCAGGATATATTGTTCTTGATAAGATGCTCTAAAAAACTTCAATTACAACCACCCTAAAACAATCCCGAAAACAACGATTAATATCAGGTTAACCCCATAAATAACACCCAGGGTGGTAACCTTTTTTCTGATTGTTTTCATGTCGAAAACCCAATAGGATACGAGGAAAAAAGTCAGATACCCGAATATTATTATTAAATAAGGAGCACCGGCATTCCACCACGAGTATTCCCAGGTTAAGGCACCTACAGCATTAAGCAACATCTCTATTATTACACAAAAAATTGAGTTTACAATGGCAAAAAACCACCGGTTATTAATTCCCAAAATTTTCAATTTTTTGTCTTCAGGAAGCATTTTGGCAAAGGCAATACCGGCGATGGCAAACATAAAACTGATTTCGATGTTTAACCCTATCAGTATTTCGTAAGCCGACTTTCCGGGTGCACCCCACACAGGCGCAAACTGAGTAAAATGAAACACAAGTGAGTTCCATATCTCGTTAAACCAGTCCATACCCCAAAAGGCCAGCCCGGCAAAAACTAGATTCCAGTTTTTTCGTTCCACTTCCACGGCATAAACGTAAACCACAAAAGCAAACATGGGAATAACATACCATTGAAAAGTATTGGGATCGCGTAAATGTTGCAACGCTTCCAAAGCAGATTGTGCAGCCATAACAATTGGTTTTAATATTTGAAAATGCTAATATCAGAAAAAAAATTAACATTCAAACCAATCGTTAGTTTATTACCTTTGCAAATTCCATATAATGTTTATATCACTTTTTTCCAAAAATGAATTTTAAAGAACTTAACCTGTCCGAAACCCTGTTGGAAGCAATTTCCTATATGGGTTTTGAAGAAGCAACCCCCATTCAGGAGCAAGCCATTCCTGCTATTTTAGACCATAAAGATATGATTGCCTGCGCACAAACAGGAACAGGGAAAACAGCTGCTTTTATTTTGCCTGTACTCAATGCACTGCTACAGGAAAAAGAACAGCACAAAACCCGTGTGCTGGTAATTGTTCCCACCCGCGAGCTTGCGCTTCAAATCGATCAGCAAATACAAGGCTTTTCCTATTTTACCAATGCTCAGTCCATTGCCATTTATGGCGGAGGTACCGGCTCGGAATGGGAGCAGCAAAAACGGGCACTCACAAGCGGCTCGGAAATTGTTGTGGCCACCCCCGGAAAGCTTATCTCGCATTTAAACATGGGCTATGTAAAATTTGAGGATTTAAAATATTTAATTCTCGATGAAGCCGACCGTATGCTGGACATGGGCTTTTACGACGACATTCAAAAAATCGTCTCCTATCTCCCCAAAAAGCGTCAAACTTTAATGTTTAGTGCCACCATGCCGCCACGCATAAAAACCCTTGCCGCCAAAACACTCAGGCATCCTGTTGAAATAACCATCGGGCTTTCAAAACCTGCCGAAGGGGTTTTACAGGAAGCATTTCTTTCCTACGAAACACAAAAAACGCCGTTAATAAAAAAACTTATTTCGGGTAACCCCGATGCAAAAAGCATTTTAATTTTTACCTCCACCAAAAAGAAGGTGAACGAAATTGTTCGCGGGTTGCGGGGAAACGGATATCGTGTTGAAGGTATTTCGTCTGATTTGGAGCAGAATCGCCGCGAAGAAGTACTCAGAGGCTTTCGCTCAAAACAAACCCGTGCCCTGGTGGCCACCGATGTATTGAGTCGTGGCATCGACATCAAAGACATCGATATCGTCATCAACTACGATGTTCCCGGCGATGCCGAAGATTATGTTCATCGTGTGGGGCGTACAGCACGTGCTGCTTCCACCGGACTGGCCATAACCCTTATAAACGAAGATGATATGTACAAGTTCAGCCGCATTGAAGCCTTGATTGGCAAAGAGGTTGACAAACTACCCCTGCCTGACGATTTGGGTGAAGGTCCAATATGGAAAGCAAATCAAAGGGGAGGAGGAAACAGACATTTTAAGGGAAAAAAGCGGTATCCCCGGAAAGGTGGAAACAACAAAAGCAAAAACAAATCAGGCTATAAAGGAAAGAGAAGGGATAAAAAATGAATTTAGTTGAATGCGGTAATTGTAGAACCGAGTTAGAATCAAAAAAATAGTATTAACACTGAATTTTTTATATGGCAAATCCTATCAAACAGCAACTTTGTTGTGAAATTGTTGTTATTGGTTTTTCTTATTAACCATTATTATTTATTTAGGTGGTTTTTTTATTTTAGAAACCAAACCGTCAATATGTTCAAATAGATGTGGCTTAATTGGATTCCACATGGGATCAAGCAAAAAATCAATACCCTCCCGTCGCGCAAATTTAGAAGAAGGAACGAAGTCGCTATCACCCGATATTAAAATTATTTGCTCTACTTGTTTTTTTAATGACATTGAGGCAATATCCAATCCGATTTTAATATCAACCCGTTTTTGAACAAAATCAAATAGAACATCATCCTCCGTTAAATCATCAACAGTAATTTTTTTAGTTAATAAATCTTTAGTTTTTGAAGGTTTAATAATCCATCTTTTTTTATCATCTAATACACCGAGACGGAGAGCAACTTTTCGCTTTTTCTTCAATTCCTCAAGAAACTTTATTTGAAAATTATATTGATCTGTTTTCGAAAAATCAATTGCTCTTCCGGTAACAGGATTGTGCTGTTTTTTATTATATGGTAAACAATCGTAGTAAAAAATTCGATAAAGATCAAACGACTCATTCTTCGCTTGCGTTAAATGTCTAAGACACATTTCCCAAAGGTCATTTGCGGTTTTTACAGGATCAGGATTTTTTATCCTATTGATTGAGCGATATCTTTTTAAAAAGAATCCTCCATCGACTAAAATAGCAGTTCTTTTTTTCATATTCCATAAAAAAAGCTCCAGGGTTGGTATCCTCGCTATAATAATAAAAAAATGAGAATACGTCACCAAGAGCATTATTTTTTTACAAAAATAAAATATTTATTCAATTCCACAAACAAATGTTTGAATGTTTAAATATGATATAAAAAATTAACCAAATAAAAATATAAAAAAACCCTGATAATCATTGATTATCAGGGTTGTAAAGCGTGGTACCACCTGGAATTGAACCAGGGACACACGGATTTTCAGTCCGTTGCTCTACCAACTGAGCTATGGTACCTTCTTTTTTGGAGGCGCAAAGATAGATAATTTTTTTATTTTCCATATTTTTCTTTAAAAAAATTTAATTTTCTTTTCACACTGCCTCAGGTAACGTACTTTTGCAGCTTACAACATCAATTATGCAGCGATTAATCATCGACATTGGTAACACATTTACAAAACTGGCCGTTTTTAATAACGACAACGAACTTTATGCCGAACGCACAACCTTATTACAAACAGAAATACTGCAAAACCTTTATAACAGATTCCCAAAAATAGAAAGCTCAATTATATCGTCGGTGCGAAATTATCCCCATGAACTCAACACATGGCTTAAAACCCGTTTTTATCACATCACCCTGAACCCGCAAACCCCGCTTCCTTTTTATAATAAATATGCCACTCCCGAAACGCTTGGTAAAGACAGGGTAGCAGCGGCAGCGGCAGCAATAAAAATTTTCCCCGGACAAAATGTACTTGTGGTTGATGCCGGCACCTCCATTACTTACGATTTAATAACAGCCCGAAAAGAATACCTTGGAGGGGGAATTAGTCCCGGCATACAAATGCGTTTTAAAGCGCTGCATACTTTTACCGACAGACTTCCGTTAATAGAAAATGTTGAAGCGGCTCCGCTGACGGGTATCAATACCAAAGATTCTATTTCAAGCGGCGTTTTAAACGGCGTTTTATACGAAGTGGACGGTTTTATCAGCAGCTATTCCGAACAATATAAACCCCTTAAAATTATTATTAGCGGGGGAGATTATAAATATTTTGATAAAAAGCTAAAAAATAGCATCTTTGCAACCCCAAATATTGTAATGCAAGGATTAATGGAAATCCTAAAATTTAATGAAGATAAATAAAAGAAATATTTTATGGATTTTTGTGCTTGTACAACTGACTGTATTAAGCCAAAACCGTATCAATTCGCCCTATTCCTATTACGGACTGGGCGACCTAAGAGGACGAAATGTCAACAATGTATCGCAATCAATGGGCGGCATATCCATTGGATATTCCAACCCGCGGCACGTTAATCCCAACAACCCTGCCTCCTATGGAATTTTCGACTCCACCTTTTTTGTATTTGAAACAGGTGTTAAAGCCGAAGCAGGCACCTTAAGCAGCTTATACAATGCCGAAAACTCAAGTAGTGTTACCCTTAGCTACATTTTAATGGGCTTTCCGGTTACCAAATGGTGGAAAACCAGCCTGGGGCTGTTACCCTTTAGCGAAATTGGCTACAACATCGACATTACGGTTGATATGAGTCAGTATCACTTTACCAATATTGTTAATAATTTGGATGGCGAAGGCCGTATTAATCAGGTTTACTGGGGCAACGCCTTTAAAGTTTCTAAAAATTTCAGGGTGGGAGCCAACATCAACTATACCTTTGGACAGGGTTCGTTTAAAAGCCTCATCTATTTTGCCGATTCCATTAATATTTTAGGAACGCGAACTGTTAGAGACATAAACCTCCACGACTTTGTTTACGACTTTGGCGCTCAATACGATATTCATTTTAGCGACAGTAGAATGTTAACCCTTGGTGCTATTTACGCACCGGCTGTAAACGCAAAAGCTACGCGCAGCACATTGGGAAAAACACTCTTTGGCGGCTATCAGGATGTTGATTACGACAAAGACACCATTTTTTATTTTCCAAACGAAGAAGGCTCGGTGGTGATTCCCATGCGAACAGGGTTTGGCATGACTTACCATCAAAAAGGAATATGGATGGCCGGATTTGATTTTGAATTTCAGCAATGGGAAAAATTTAAATCGTTTGGCGTTTCCGATTCCATCAGCAATACATGGAAAGTATCGCTTGGAGGCCAATATACCCCGGTGCACACAACCCTTTCGCCTCTGTTTAAAAAAATGACCTACCGGGCCGGTTTGCACTACGGATTGTCCTATTTAACCCTCAGAGGACAACAACTAAACGAGTTTGGCATAAGTATTGGAACAGAATTCCCTGTAAGGAAAAGTAGAACCACCATAAATTTAAGTGCCGAATACCGAAGCAGAGGTACCACCGATTTTGGTTTGCTGCGTGAAAGTTTTATTAATTTTACCCTCGGTTTATCAATTAACGAGCAGTGGTTTTATAAAAGAAGATATAAATAAATTGAGTTACTTTTTAATATTAATGTGTTATGAAAGCTAAAGGATTATTATTGTTATTGGTTTTAGGAGCAGGATTTAACCTGTTTGCTTTTAACAACTCCGGTTTCGATAAACTTGTTCCACAACAACAGGAGCCAAAATACGGAAAAGACAGCGTTAAATGTATTACAAACCTGTCGTTATATGTTGAGCCATACAAGTACTGGAAACAAAGCAGGTATAAAAGCGATGTTGTTAACGATGCCATCAAACCCTGGATTTATGTATTTAACAACTGCCCGCGTTCAAGCCAAAACATGCTTATTCACGGCGTTAAAATTATGGAGTATCGTATTAAAAATGAAAAAGACCCTGCTTTAAAAGAAAAACTCATCGATACCCTTTTGATGGTATATGATAAAAGGATGAAGTATTTTCCGGTTTACAAAGGCCATTCGCAAGTAGGTAAAATATTGGGCGACAAAGGGGTTGCCATGTACAAATATCGCCCTTCGGAATACAAAGAAGCTTATAAAGTTTTGCTCAAGTCAATCGACATGCGTAAAAACAATTCAAAAGGAGCCGTGTTTATTTACTATTTCAGAGCACTCACCCGCATGGCTCAAAACGGCGAAGTTGACCCTTCGGAAGTTGTTGATGCTTACGACAGAATCAGTAATTTTGTTGATGCCAACATAGCTAAATACAAAGCTTCGGGTAATACCAGAAAAGCAGAAATTAACGAAAACGTAAAAGGATCGTTGGAAAGTATGTTTGAACCCTTTGCTACTTGTGATGTGCTGGTTCACATTTATCAGAAAAAATTTGACGAACATCCCGACAGCGTTGATTTGTTGAAAAAAATAACTGCAATTCTTGATGATAAAAAATGTGTTGATTCAAAATTGTATTTGGATGCTGTGGTTAATTTGTATAAAGCCGAGCCAACACCCGAATCAGCCTTTTTAATTGGTAAAATGTACCTGAAAGATGAGAAATACGACAAAGCACTGGAGTATTTAAAACAGGCTACCACCATGGAAGAACCTGATAAGTTATTTGATAATTATATGTACATGGCCGAAATTTACAATTATAAAAACAACTACTCAAAAGCACGTGAAATGGCATACAAAGCTGCCGGTATTGATAAAACAAAAGGAGAACCTTATGCCTTTATTGGTGATTTATACGCTAAAAGTGCTGCCAAATGCGGGAACAACGATTTAACCAAACTGGTTGCCTATTGGGCTGCTGTTGATAAATTTAAAAAAGCCAAAGCTGTTGACCCCGAAATGGCCGAAGCAATGACTAAACGTATAAAGACTTATCAAAAATACTTCCCGACCAAAGAAATTATGTTTTTCTACAACATCAACGACGGCGACCCCTATACCGTTGGATGTTGGATAAAGGAAAAAACCACGGCCAGGTCGCTTAAAAAATAGTTAACTAATTTTATAATGGTTAAGAATCTCATAAAAAGCATCATCCTGATAGTTGTCGGGGTGATGCTTTTTTCGTGTGAAAACGACATTGAAACCATTAAAAAAATTACTGCCGACGATACCATTTCGGGGATAACTGCCTACGACATTGAATATGTAAGAACCGACTCCGGCATGCTGCAGGTTACCCTTAAGGCGCCTGTAATGATTAAATATGATGGCAAAGAATCTTACACCGAATTTCCAAAGGGGTTTACGGTTTATATGTATGATAAAGGACGAATAAAAAAAGCCTTTATTAAAGCCAATTACGGTATTAATTACACCAAGAAAAAATATTTAAAAGCACGCAACGATGTGGTGGTTAAAAACTTTGAAACACACGAGCAGCTTAACACCGAAAACTTAGACTGGGATCAAAGAAAGAGGATGATATATGCCCGTTCGTTTGTAAAAATTTCGGCACCCGATAAGCTCATTTTCGGCGACAGCCTCGAAGCAAACGAAGATTTTAGTCAACGAAAAATTTATAACATTCAAAAATCGGAGATAGAAACCGACGACAGCGACAATTAATCACAGTATTTTTTAACTTTGCCATAAATGAACATCGATTACATCATTGTTTTGGTTACGCTTATTTTATCAGGCTTTTTCTCCGGCCTCGAAATAGCTTTTGTCAGCTCCAGCCGGTTAAAGCAGGAGCTTGACATTAAAAATAACAACTCATCGGCCCGAATTTTATCGCAATTTTACAAAAACCCTTCCCGCTTTATCGGAGCCTTACTGCTCGGTAATAACATTGCTTTGGTAGGGTATGGAATTGTTATGGCTAAAATTTTAGAAGAACCCATCACTGCGTTACTGCCGGCAGCCATTAACACCGAGTTTTTTGTGTTGATTACCCAAACAATACTGTCAACACTGCTTATTTTAATTGTGGCCGAATTTATTCCTAAAATACTGTTTCGCATCCGCCCCAACGCCATCCTTAAGTTTCTTGCCATTCCCGTGTGGCTGTTTTATATGCTGTTTTATCCCCTTATTATTCTTTATATCGGGTTTTCAGAATTTCTGTTAAAAAGGGTTTTCCGAATTAAATTGAAAGATGAAATTTACACTTTTAGTGCCGTTGACCTCGATGAATACATCAAAGATTTTCAACCCGAGCAGGTGGAAGAAAACACACAGGAAATCCAGATGATTCAAAATGCCATGGATTTTAAAAATGTTAAGCTGCGCGATTGCATGGTTCCCCGTACCGAAATTGTAGCGGTGGACATCAATGCCAACCTGAACGACTTAATTAAATTATTTACCACCAGCGGGCACTCTAAAATTATGGTTTACGAGGGAGATATCGACACCTTAATCGGGTATCTGCATGCTTACGATGTGTTTTCGCATCCTGACGACTTGAAAAAAATAATCCGAAAGGTTGATATCTTTCCCGAAACCATGGCTGCCAAAGATTTGCTTAACGAGTTCATTAAAAATCATAAAAGTATTGCCATCGTGGTAGATGAGTTTGGGGGAACTTCGGGCATTGTAACCATGGAAGATGTTATTGAAGAAATTTTTGGTGAAATTGAAGATGAATACGATACCGATACCGACCGAGAAGAACAGCTGTCGGATAACGAGTTTGTTTTCTCTACCCGTCTCGAAATTGACTACCTCAACGCAAAATATAACCTCAACATTCCCGAATCGGAAGAGTATGAAACCCTTGCAGGTTTTATTCTTCATTATCACGAAAGCATTCCGCAGGAGAAGGAGATTATTGAAATACCTCCGTTTATATTTGAAGTCATTGCTGCTTCCGAAAACCGCCTAAACGAAGTTAAAATGACCGTTTCAAAAGTAACTGAGAACGAGTTCTGACAAGTTTCGGAAAAGTTCTATAGCGATGCTGAAAAACTTTTCCAAAACCCCAAACCCTCTCACTTTCCTACCTTCACCCTTTCACCCCCTCACCCTTTCACTCTTCCTCCCCCTTTCTATTTAAACCTTTTCCAAATACAACAACAACATCACATCTTATAC
>WGDP01000254.1 GCA_015493215.1 Bacteroidales bacterium
AAGTTATCCATTGTAACAAACTTTGCTTTAAACTAATTATTAAAAGGCGAAAATAAGAATTTTAAGCTACTATCTTATTAAATAAAATGTTAAAATAAATTTTTTAAGATATTTTTGCAACCAACGAAAAATGTACTATTTTTGCACCTCCAAAAAAATGGAATGTCCCATGGTGTAATGGTAGCACTGCAGATTTTGGTTCTGCCGGTTCAGGTTCGAGCCCTGGTGGGACAACCTATTAGCCATCAATCTTTATCAGGTTGGTGGTTTTTTTATTTAGTATTTCCGGTTTGTGAAATCCAATTCTTTTACGGGTGTAAAAAGGTTAACGGTTCGTTTAGGCCAATGCGCATGGATATTAGAATGGCAAGGGCAATAACAACTGCAATTACCTGGACTTTACACGATTTGTTTTTAACATGGTAATCGTTTTCATCACTGTCGGCGTGTTTGCTCCGGTTTTTAAAAGTAATTGAGTTTTGGTTTTTTTGCCAGATAAATAATCCGAGTATATAAAAAACTACGGCGCCCAGTACCATCCAGTCAAAATAATGATATTCACCGATGTTTGGAATTTTGTAAAGTACCAAAATGGCGGTTCCCAACAGGGCGGGGTAAACAATTTGGTTTAATAAAAACTTATTAATGGCCGATTTTGCCAGTCTTTTATAATAAAGGTTGGCCGATACTTTTATTCCTTTTTGTGCGCGATGGCCGATAAAAACCAACAATACTACCGATATTGCTGCAAACAACAGCCTTAAAAAGAAGGGAACCCTGAAAGCCCGCAAAGCGGTTCCAATACCAAAATTAAACAGTGCACCCACAATAAAGTTACCCATAAACCATGAGTAAGCAATTACGTAAATCCATAAAAATAAAACTTTTATGCTTCGTTTGTATTTGCGCTGCTTACGGTAGAGCCAGTCGAAAACGGCTCCAAACAGAAGCGTAATCATGTTCCCAAAGAAAAAGATAATGATAATATTGTCCCTTGTCCATGAGGCTCCTTTCATGGTAAAACCATGGAAATATAATTCGCCATCGAAACCAAAAAAGGTGTACGACATCCAAATTGAAAACAAATTATACGAAAAGACAACCAAAATGTAGGCAATGATAAAATAAGCCGTTGAATTAATGATGATACACCTGTGAAAAATTTTGTCTTTAGCAATGGCTTGTTTCATAATATGTGAGATAAATTAAAAGTAAGTTCAAAAATAGGAAAAAGATGGAATAAATTGCACAAAGTTTAAAATATATTGTATTGCGGGTGCCTGCTTAAAAAAAGATTGTTTTCTAACTTTCAGAATTATCAGTCTTAACGATAAAATTATTTATTACTACATAAAATGTTGCTCCCTTATCCGGCTCCGAATCAACTCCGATTTTCCAGTTATGAGCCTCTGTTGCCATTTTACAAAAAGCCAGCCCCAATCCGGTTGATTTAATGTTGTCCGAATCACTTTTGTTGATTTGCTTAAATTTTTCAAAAATTAAAGATTGATGCTCTTTGGCTATCCCTATTCCAAAATCTTTTATCGAAATTATAAGGTTTTTATTTTCGTCAATTTCCGTACTCAAAATTATTTTTAAACCGGAATATGAAAATTTAATTGCATTGCCTAAAAGATTGGCTAATATTCGCTTAAAAATAGTTTTGTCGGCAATTACACTATAAGTGGGGTTAATGTTATTTTCAATATGAATGTTTTTGTCTTTAATAAAATATTCAGCATGATGTAGTACGGCATTAACTATGTCTAACAAGTTAACCTCGGTTTTTTTCAGGTTCATTTCTCCCGATTCGGCTTTGCTCACATCCAGCATATTTAATACCAGATTCATCATTTGGTAGCTGATTGCCTTTATAACCGGACGCTTTTCTGCCTCGCTCCCAAACATATCAATATCAGCTAAAACGCTGATGGGACTTTTTAAATCGTGAACAATCATGTTGGTCATAGCCTGCTTGTGTTCATCAAGTTTACACAACTGGTCATAGGTTGTTTTTATCTCTTCGGCATATTGTTCTATCTCATCCTTTTGTGCCCTGATTAATTTTGTTTGTTTTTTTTGAAATGCGTGCGCTTTTCTTAATTTTCTGTTTAATGTAATTCGGTTGGCTAAAAACGCCACTACTAAAATCAGAATGATTAAAAATGCGATAAGAATTATATTGTTTCTTTTGATTTTATTATTCTTCTTTTCGATATCAAGTTGCTGAAGAACAATCTGTTTGTTCTTTTCGTTTAGTTTGTATTTGGCACTGAGTGTATTTATTTGAGTATCTCGGTCTTTATTAAATAAAAAATGCCTTATTTCTTCGTACAGACGGGCATATTTGTAACCCTCCTTATAGTTACCAATTTTAGCATTGCACTGTGCTAAAAGCTCTGTTGAAACTACCATGTAAACTTTTTGATCCAGAGATGCTGAATATTTGTATGATTTTTCGGCGTATTTTATGGCGCTTTTGCAGTCGCCTAAATAGGAATAGGTTGTGGCAATATTATTTAAAGTGCCTGCTAAGAGCATATCACCTTCATATTTTTTTTGTAATGATAAAATCTGAAACAATATCTTTAAAGCCTTTTTGTACTGCCCCTGGTCACGATAAACAGCTGAAATAATTTGCAGATTATTTATCTGAAGATTAATTTTATTGTTAGCCACTGCTATTTGTAAAGAAGAATCGGCCCATCTAAGGGCTTTATCTTTATCCTTCATTTCATAATAAGTGGCAGCCATCCGGTTAGCCAAAGAAGATTTTAAAGAGGTAAACCCATATTCATTTATTAGGGATAAAGATTTATTAAAATATTTAAGCGCCGTTTTATGCTGAGAAGATCCCCTGTAGGCTTCACCCAGCAAATTATACAAATTGGTTTTGTAAAAGGCTGCTCTTTTCGTAATGTCATTTTCGTAAAGTTTCAACGCATCATAAGCATAATAGATGGCAGAATCGTAAGTGCCTCTTGAGCTGTAAATGTTTGCTATCCAAAAATAGCCTTTGTAGCCATTATGATATTGTTTTGTTTTTTTGGCAAGTCGTACTATTTTTTTTGAATATTTCATGCACGAATCGGAATTGTTCTTTTTCCAATAATTTATTAACGACTTCAAAGCAATATTTTTTACCGAGTCGTTGGGAGCAGACCGATAGTTCAATAATAGCGAATCGGGAATAGAGCCTTTTACCGGATTAATAAAAAATATCCCAATCAGAAAAAATAGAAGGGCAAGTGGTTTTTTGTTAGTATTAAATTTCACATGCATTATTTCTTTTTAAAAAGAAGAAAAGTTAATCATACAAAACTAATCATTTTCTCCCTTTCCAATTGCAATAACATGATTTTTAACTTGCCTTATGAGAGATGGAGTTTGTTTGAAGGTTGACCTTCAATCATATCCGGCATGTGAATTAAAGGGGCTGATAAAAGAGAGTTTATATTTTTAAAAATGCTACCTTGCGATTGTTTTTTGAAAAACAACTTGAAATATACCGCCTATGTTTACAAACAAAACAATTATCATCACCGGTGCTTCTTCCGGAATCGGAAAGGAATTGGCCCTAAGGCTTGCCGGTAAAAAAGTAAAGCTGGTGCTTGCCGCCCGGAATAAAACACGATTGCAAGAGGTTGCAAAGCAGTGTGTTGATAAAGGTTCTTCCGCCATTTTTGTTGCTGCCGATGTGGCCGAAAAAGCACAATGTAAAAATATTGTTGATGAGGCGGTTAAAGCCTATGGAGGCATTGATATTTTGGTAAACAATGCCGGTATTACCATGTGGGCCGAATTTGAAAAGGTAACCAACCTGGAGGCTTTGGAGCAGATTATGCAGGTCAACTTTTTTGGCAGCATGTACCTTACCCATTAC
This sequence comes from Bacteroidales bacterium, assembly GCA_015493215.1. Taxonomy (GTDB): domain Bacteria; phylum Bacteroidota; class Bacteroidia; order Bacteroidales; family F082; genus B16-G9. The sequence continues at coordinate 3,884 of WGDP01000254.1, forward strand.
GCACTACCTTACTTAATACAATCGAAAGGCCAGCTTGTGGGTGTTTCGAGCCTTACGGGTAAAACGGGCATTCCCACCCGAAGTATTTATGCCGCCAGCAAACATGCCATGGCCGGATTTTTCGACAGCCTGCGCATCGAACTTAAGGAAAAAGGGGTGGCCGTAACCATGATTTATCCTGGATTTGTATCTTCCGAAGTGAGAGAGCGTGCTTTAAATGGTGACGGTATCCCGCTGGGGAAAAGTCCTGTTAAGGAAAAAGAGGTGATGACGGTGGAAGAGTGTGTAAGGCAAATGCTGCCCGTGATTGAAAAGCGAAAACGGGAGCTGGTAATGACTTCCCGTGCCAAAATCGGCCTGTGGATTAAAATGATTGCGCCGGAAATAACCGA
>WGDP01000255.1 GCA_015493215.1 Bacteroidales bacterium
TTTCCTGCCTGTGCCAGGTTGTATTTTTCAATAATGATATTATCCACAACAGACTTCACACAACCGCCGGCAGGATTGAGTTGTGCAACATTACTTACAATATCGTACAAACATTTGGAGAGGGCTCCTCCCACAGATTTTAAATGATCCATCATTTCGCCGTAGCTGTCATACAACGGCTGGCTAATGGCCAGGCGCATTTCGGGGTTTTCGCCATGCACATCCGACCGGATAAACAGTTTAATGGCATTCTCTGTGTTGGCAGGCACATAAGGAAGAAACAGGGTGTAAACTTTTCCGTTGAAAGGATGGCCAAAAAAGTAATCCACAGGAACATACCGGGCCATGGTGTCTGCATTGAGGGTGAAATTGTGGTATTTAATATCGGGAACATGGAGACTGTCCGGGAAAATAATCTTTTGATGCTTGCCCACAGCAATGTAAAGGAATACTCCGAAAGCATCGCTGTTTCCTTTGTTTCCATAGGTTACGTAATAGGTTTCGGGCTTGTGTACCAATACCACTTTGGGACCCACCCATTTGGCCCACATATCGGCATAGGTTCCCCGGTAAATATGGATGGCTTTGGGGAAATCCCGGGTCAGGCTGCCGGAGATTTTTACTTTCAGGTTCCAGTCGCCCACCGAAAAGCGTGTGCCATCGAACCAGGCAACCATTTTGAAACTGTTGTACGTCACACTGTCGGGCCGGACAACGGTGTCGCCGGAGTAAAGTTCCACCGCAGTGGAATCGTTGAACCCATAGCCGTAAATATTCACCGCAAACGGGTTCCGGTTATCGGCCTTGTGTGGCGTCCAGGAGGTGATGCCCGGTTTCAGCCGGATGTTGTCAAGTTTCAAAAAAGCCAGGTTTTTAATTTCCGGATGGCCAAACACATTGTTCAAATCGCCGGCAACTACCATCATGTTGTTGAAAAAGGCCATGGAAGTCACTTTGTTGTCACCGCCCGTAACCGGAATGCTGAAGGAGTAAAAAACGGTATCTCTTTGTGGATTGTACCACACAAACCCGGGTTTGGCGGTGGATTTTCCCTGTTCTTTCATGTGCGATACCGCCAACACAAAGTTTTTACCGAATGGCCTGATGGCAGTATATTTGCTGCCTTTGCCCAAAAGTTTGGGAACCCTGACCAAGGTGTCCCTCGCCCCCGGTTTCAACACACAGACAGTATCAAACATGGCATACGGTACCAACATAACCGTTCCGCTTTGATCCACTGCAATTTTTTGAAAACTTCCATCCCAAAACTTAAACGAATGCTTGTATTTTTTAATGATTTTTCCGGTTTTGGCATCCAGGCTCACTAGGGCATAATCGTCCCCATCCCCATCCATCCTCACCGGGTGCCCGGTAACGTATACCGTATCCTTATAAACAGCCACATCATTTAATAAAGCATCAGAGGCAATACCTGGATTCCAGGGTTCCACCTCCCCGGTAGCGCTGTTAACTTTTGCTATTTGATAACGTTTTTTCCCGTTTATTTCATTAAAATCGCCAATTACAAACAGGGCGCCTTTTTGATAAGCAAACGAACGGGCGGGTACCGTAAAATCAACATCCGGAAAACGCGGGGGCTTAAATCCGGGAATCATCTGGCCGGTGGCTGGGCTCACGGCAAACAGGTTTCCCGTATCTATCCCGTTTAGTTGGGTTTGCTCATCAAACAAAGCAAAAAGCGTATCGTCCGAAAGCATCATCTTTTTCATGAGAGGGACATAAGGAGCAAAACAACACTTTACGTTTTTAAATTCGGGTATCCAGTCCGGAGAGAGTTTACCCGTTGTGAGGTTGATTTTTGCTCCGCCCCAACGGGCATAAGAAGGCCAAAGCAAATTGTAATCGCTGTGTAAAAGCACATCTTTTCCGGAAACAATCATGTTGTTAATTGACCTTTCCGGGAAAACGGGATGCCAGTCCAAAAGGGTACCCGAATCGGGTTGAAGGAGGAATACTTTTTCTTTATAAAAACCGGGCTTGGAAATCCCAATACGGAGGTACAAGCCGTTTGTTCCCAGTGCTATCTGATCGGGATTGGTCGCATTTTCGATGTGGTAATGGAACGGAGCATAAGTGAGCCCTTTTCTTCTTAACCGGAGCACCCCGTGTACCAGGCTGTCGCCATAGGCTATGTTCATGTTTCCAAAAACGTACTTTTCATTGCAGGCAAGGTCGTCAGGCAGGGAGGGCGCCTTGTGGCCCGGGGCATAAAACGGAATATACTGCAACGTGTGCGTATTGATTGCTCCAAACTGTACCGGTTCGTTGTTGATGTAATAGGATTTTAAACGGAAAAGCCCGGTTCCCGAAAGCAATAATTTCCCGTCAGAAACAGAAAACGTGGCTATGTCGGACGGGTTGGGGCTCCAGGAGGTAAGCCTTCCGCTACCGGCGTAAAAGCTGAATAAATGAGGCCTTGTAATGAAATCGGCCGAATCGGTGAACGACTGGCCCCAGACATAAATTTTGTCCCCATAGGCAGTCATTTGCGCCTCTTTGCCATTATCATTGTCAATCCTGCAATTTTTTAATACAGGATGGATCATTTTGTCGTTCAAATCAACATAAGCCAGGTTGGAAATTTTTTTACCCCCTGCATTTAGGTCAAAATTACCGTTGACAAAAACCTTGTTTGCACAAACCGCCATTCCGGTTATATGCATGTATTTTCCGGTAAAAGCATGAAAAGCCGTGTCTACCGAACCGGTTTTCAGGTCAAACCGTGCCAGGTAATCGATATCCGGTGTGCCGGGCACTTCAAAATCACCGGCTGCGTATAACGTATCGTTTTTGATTTTCATTTGCCGGATACTTCCGTCCCAGGAATTTAACGGCTGCACTGAGGGGTACCAGCCAATGAAATCGCCGGTGGAAGCCCTTACAGCTGCCAGATTGGGTTGCTTTTGCCCGGCAATGCTGTCGAAACGGCCTGCCACAAACAGCGTATCCCCTTTGGCTGCCAGGCTGTAAACTTTCCAAAAACTGTTGCCATTGGAAGGATTGGGGTGAAACGATTTGTCGATTTTGCCCGTGGCGGTATCCAGTTTCAATAATCCCGAAAGTTTCATGCCATCCATATTAATCGTACCGTTAAAAGCCACGAAAAGCGCATTTCCTGCCACTGTCATTTGCGAAAGCCCGATCAGGTTCCCCCAATAATCAGTGGGGATATCAAACTGCTTAAAAGCCGTATCGATTTGCAGGTTCCGGTCCAAATGAAAAATACCCTGCTTTGCATCCCATCTGCCAGTTGGTGCTCCTGCCACAAACCAACCGCCCCTGCCATCGGGAACAGAATAAATGAAATGGCTGCCTTCCAATACATTTTGCGCAACACTGTCAACCAGGGTATCTAGGGTAGCGGTGTTTCCGCTATTGTTTGACCAGGCCACAGGAAAACCGACGCTCCCGTATGTCCTATGGATAAACAACAGGGTATCGCCCAAAAGTTTAATGCGGTCAATGCCTTCATAAAACTGCAGTACTTTGCCTGTATTGAGATTGAACACCAATGTGTTTTCGGAAGCATAAGGCTTATCAAAACTAAACTGGCCCGAAACAAAAACTTTGTCTCCCGTAATTTCTATTTCTTTCACCCGAGCGCTATTCAGGGTTGTATCGCCCGAAAATGAGGAAAACGGGTTAAAGGAAGCATCAACGGTTTTGGTGGCCAGGTTAACCCGGAAAAGACTGCGGTATTTGTTTCCCGCACCGTCGGTGGCCGTAAATTCTCCGCCCACATACAAAAAGTCGCCCGATTTTTTTATGACCCATACATAAGGCCAACTATAATAGGAGGAAAAAGAGAGGTTGTTGACAAAAGGTACTTCAAGACTTTTATCTAAACGGATATGTACCAGCGGCCCGGTTTTTTCACCGTTTACGCTGATAAAATCGCCGCCCACATACCAGCCTCCGGAACCATCTCCCACAAAGGCATATACATTGCGGGCATTCATCTGGCGCTCATCCGTAAAAAATGGCATTCCGGCATCCGGTTCCGTGGAGCCGTTCAGGAAAAAAGCCTGTGGCCCGCGTGCTTTACCAATAGAGGAAAGGCCGCCGATATAAAGGCTGTTTTGGCCCGTGGCCACCAAAGCGTTTCGGTAACTTGTTGACCAGTTTAAGGTGTCAATCAGTTGCTGTGCCTGTACGAAAAAGGTGCTGGATAAAAAGAATAGCGTGAAAGCCATTCTCACAAAAAGCGTAAAGTTTTTTTTGGTAAATTTGTTTTTCATAGTATTGGTTTTTTGTGTTAAACTTTATATTTGATATCCAAGCTATGTTCGAAACAAAAAAAGCAAACTATTCTTGTCCGTTTTAGGCATAGCTCTTATTTACAATCAGATAGGTCAAATTTATAATAAGAAAAACAAAAAGTCAATAGATAAAATATACTAAAAATAAATATTTTAGTTGTTAAGTAATTAGCTGTTATAAAAAAAGAGGTGGTTCTACGGTAAAATGCAGTGTATTCTTGTTTTACTGAAAATTGTCAGGCCGTTTTTCTTTTTATAACCTGGCGGAACGAACCGGCGCTCCTTTTTTCAAATTTTTTAAAAGCACGGTTGAAAGAGCTAATGGAACCAAACCCGGACTCTTCCGAGAAATATTCCAAAGAATATTTGCCTTCCTTATCGGCCTCCATCATCGTTTTGGCATAATCTACACGGTATTTGTTGACAAAATCGCTGAAGCTCATATTAAACTCTTCATTAATCAGGTTTGACAAATACGTGCGGTTGGTATAAAGTTTTTCGCTCAGGGAAGTAATGCGGAAATTCGGGTCCAGGTAAAGCAATTCACTTCCCATAAATCGGAGCAGCCTTTCTCTCAAAATAGCTTGATTCTCAGCGATTTCATTTGGATACTCCTCCTTGTTTTCATCAATAACAACATCGGAGATATTATACTCCTGCTTGTTTCCGAGCAAGCCAATGATAAAAAACATAAGGCTGAACAAAAACGATGGAATAATCAACAGATGGTGAACTGCAAAAAAGTTACGCCCAAGCAGGTTGGCGGTAAAGCTGGCAACAGCCGTTATGAGCAGGGTTATTGTCAGCAACTCAACCCACGCCAGTTGTCTGCCGTCCGGGTTAGAATAAAAATTGGCCACCCGGTTGTTGTATTTTTTAATCAGATGCAGCCCAAGCAGGAGATAAACAACCGATTGAATGCCAAAAATAATGCGGCTGGCAAAATAGGTGATGGCCATCGTTTTTAACAGAGGAGAAACGGCTCCTGCCGGCCAGTGATGGTGGACGACCACCTGATTAAAATAAAGTTCCCTGTCGGCCCCCGAAGCAGAAGAAATAAGTACCTGCAATAAAACAGCCAAAACAACAGCCGGAAGCAAGTGCCATAAATAGCTGTATTTAAACCGGATATCGCGCGTAAGCAACCGGATATAAAGATAGTACATAGGATAAACCGACAGGTCGGCCAGCGTGTACAAGCCACTGATTTTCTGGTAAAATAAAAAGTTGCCTGCAAAATAAACGGCATGGGCAAAGTAAACCACCGATGCGGTGAGCATAAAAATTCCCAGCCCAAAACGGGCACGGTTTTCCCGTACAGGGTTTAAAATAAACACCAGTCCCCAGAACAATGTAATGTAAAAGGGGAAAAGCCGGACAATATTTTGAAAAACCTGCATAATGCCTCCCCAACAAAGATAATAATTTATGTTGGTTACCCTAAAAAAGAGGGTTACAAAAAAAAATTCCATTTCCTTACCGCAAAAACGCTATTTTTATACCCCAATTACGTTTTGCCATTTGGTTTGTTATGAATAGAAAATACAACTACCTTTTTTTCATTTTTTTACTGTTTGCAACGGCAGGGGTTATGGCGCAGGAAAATACCGGTTGGGATAACCAGGCTTACCTGGGCAACAAAGTGGCTTTTGGCAAAAACAACTGGAAATACTCCCTGGAAATGCAGGTACGGCTCAAAAATGATTTTCAACAACTGGACAACTGGTATATCGAATTTGTGTCGAACTATATGCTTTCCAAACATTTTGAATTGGTTCCGGATTTCCGGTTTACCGTAAAACCCGACCGGACGGAATACCGGCTGGGGTTCGGCGCCCTGTATAAAAAAACTACCCCCAAAATACAGTTTGTCAACCAGGTAAAATGGCAGTTGGATGTGGACAGCCACGGAAAAATTGGCAATGCGGCTCGCGAAGTGGTTTTTTTGAATTATCCCGTTAAAGAAAAAATCATTACCACGCTGGTGGCCGGGTTTATTTACCGTTGGTGGTCCGATTGGAACGGGTTTCAGTACATCCGCGTCGGGCCCGGGGTAACTTATAAATTCGATGAAAAACACACCCTGAACTTCAGCTATTTTGTTGGGGTCGAAAACCGGAGGGGCACCTGGCTGTGGGCCGGTATTCCTATGATACAGCTGGTAATCAATGTTTCCAAAAAATATAAATACACTCCGGCATATTACTTTAATTTTTAACGAATTACCTGTTTCTTCCCGAAGAAAAATGCAGCCCGGAACAATTTCCTTGGCAGGAATAACTATTTTAGCACCCGAACAGGCAAACGTAAGCAGGAAAAAATCCTGTTGCCCGATGCCGGATTAAATCGGAACCTATGAAAAACCTGTTGCTCCAAATCGAAAACCTCACCCACAAGAAAAATGCAAATTTCCAGGCAGATTTTGTGCTGGATGAGCTGGAACAAATTGAAAAGAACAATGTTGTCCCGAAAGATGATTACTACCGTTTTCTGGACCTCACCGCCCGCAGCGAATTCCTTTCCAAACTTTCTACCGACGAAAAGCGAACAGCCTGGGCCGAAAAGGTTTTTAAAATGCTCCAGAAAACCGGGTATGGTTTAAAAGAAATGTTTACACAACGGGTAACCGAACATCCCGACAAAACATTGTTCATCAACCTGACGGAAGGCCGGAAAGAATATTTCAGCTACCAGCAGATTTTTAACTATGCCCGCGAGCTGGCCGCCACATTTTATGCTTTGGAAAAAGAGCCGCGGGTAGCCATTTTTTCGGCCAACTCGGTGGACAGCGCCACTACCGACCTGGCCTGCCTGATGTATGGTATTTACGATACCCCGCTCAACATCCATTTTTCGGAAGAAATTTTGGCCAATATTTTCAAAGAATTAAAAATCAACATTGTTGTAACCGACACACTGGACCGGATACTGCACCTGAAACGGGTGAAGGAGGAATTTAACCTGGATTTTGCCCTGCTGGTGAGCCAGAATATCGATGAAAAAGATACGGCCATTTTACAACAAAAAGCCAAAGAACTCAATTATAAGGAGGTGGATGCCCTGCTGAAAAAACGGCGCCGGCCCCAACTCAACAAAGTGGCCACCACTATGTTTACCTCGGGCAGCACCGGCATGCCGAAAGGGGTTTCTTTTTCGTATTACAACCTGATTTCCAAACGGTTTGCACGCCATGCCGCCCTGCCCGAAACCGGCAACGAAACCATGCTCTGTTTCCTTCCGTTGTTCCATACCTTCGGCCGTTACCTCGAGTTAATGGGCTCGGTTTACTGGCATGGGACCTATGTCTTTGTGGGAAATACTTCTTCTGACACTTTGCTGAAATTATTTCCTGAGCTGAATCCCACCGGATTTATCAGTGTGCCGATACGCTGGATGCAGTTGTACGAAAAAGCGATGGAAAAGCTGAACAGCATTACCAACGAGGAATTGCGGCAGGAAATCCTGCGTAAAGAGGTTATCGGAAACCGGTTGCGATGGGGGCTCTCGGCGGCAGGTTACCTCAGCCCGAAGATTTTTAAGTTTTTCCAATCGTATGGCGTGGAGCTTTGCAGCGGTTTCGGTATGACCGAGGCTACCGGGGGTATTACCATGACCCCTCCGGGCGATTACGTGGACAACTCTACCGGAAAAGCGCTGCCCGGCGTTTACACCCGCCTGAAGAAAAACGGCGAACTGGAAATCAGCGGGCATTACATAGCCCGCTATCTCGAAGATGCCCCTCCGGGCAGTGCCATTCCTTACCCTTTGGAAAACCCGGAAGAAAATTACTGGCTGCCCACCGGCGATATTTTTACCATTTCGGCAGATGGCCACCACGAAATTGTGGATCGTGTAAAAGATATTTACAAAAACAACAAAGGGCAGACCATTGCCCCGCGCACCATCGAACAGAAATTCAACGGCGTGCCCGGCGTGCAACACGCTTTTCTGGTTGGCGACGCACGCCCCTACAACGTGCTGCTTATCGTGCCCGACAGGGACGACACCGTGGTAAAATCGCAGACAGATGAAGAAGGCCTGCGGCAGTATTTTCACCAGATTGTACAAACGGCTAACAAAGGGGTGGCGCCTTACGAACGGGTGGTGAACTTTTGTGTGCTCGACCGGCCTTTTTCGCAGGAAAAAAAGGAACTGACCCCCAAAGGTTCGTTTAACCGGAAAAATATTGAACGCCATTTTGCCGAAACCATCAAAAAGCTTTACCGTTCCGATAAAATCAGCTTTTTTGTGGAAGGGCTCGAAGTGCGTATCCCACGCTGGTTTTACCGTGACCTCGGCATACTGGAAGACGATATATTCTACGAAAACAACCATTTCGTTAACCGTTCCAACGGCAAAAAACTTTTTTTTAAACCGGTGGAAGGTAACCGCTGTGTTATCGGCGACTTTTCATATCCGGTAAAAGCAGGACATTTGAACATGGGAAGGCTGGCATTGCAACCGTTGTTGTGGATGGGCAATGCACAATTTATCGAATTTAGTCCGGTAAAAGAGGGCTGGGACCTCCCGCTGAAAGAGTTTTCGGCACAGGTTTGCTATCCTTCGTGTATCAACACCACCCTTGTCAAACGCAACATTGTTTCCATTCCCACCATCAGCAACAGCCTGATTGTGTTTATCAACGGGCTGATACTGGATGCGCTTTTTACCGAAGGCGAAA
>WGDP01000256.1 GCA_015493215.1 Bacteroidales bacterium
ATACTACTATGATTAATGTATTTGTTATCGATGACCATCCAATAATGGTTGAAGGGTTATCAGAAGCGTTTAAGGACAAAAAAGATGGTATCAACATTTCAGGTTTTGCTTATTCGGCTAAACAGGCTTTAAAAAAATTGAGGGACACCCCGGCGGATGCCATTATTCTCGACCTTGCCATGCCCGGAATAAGCGGTGTTGAATTGTGTATGGCAATAAAAAGCCTTTTCCCAAAGAAAAAGATTGTAGTCCTCACCGGAGAAAGTGATATCATCATGCTAAAAAACGTGTGGATTAACGGTGCCGATGCCATCCTGTCAAAATACTGCGGCAAATACGAAATAAAAGATGCCATTGAACAGGTACTCGAAAACCGTCGTATTATCGACAAAGACATCAGACACTATTTTGAAGAAGCTATGCAAAATAATTAGGTTTAATAAGATAAGAATTTGTTAACCGTTTTTTGCATACAAAAAGCCCGACATCCCAAAGGATGCCGGGCTTTGCAATATTCCAGTATTTTAACGCAAGATTACCTTTTCGGTAAAGCTTTTGCCGTTTTTAACAAGGTTTACCAAATACAATCCCTCCTTTAAATTATACATCCTGTTTATGGCTGTTAAAGAGCCGCTGTACAAGCCCTCATAAACCGTTTGACCGGTTAAACTAACAATACTTAGCTTTGCACCTTCCCAACTGTTATCAGCTTTTATAAATATATGTTTACGCACTGAATAAACTGTAGGATCATCATTGCTTTCTGCCTCGTTAACACCCACTGCTCCCCAGTCTTCCACCATCATATCGTCCATAAATACTCCATATCCCTGCACCGTTTGATAGTGCCATCCAAAATATACAATTGAATCTTCATCAGGTATGTAAAGCGACTGAAACTTTTCAAACGACGGTGCCGAAAGGTCACCTTTCTCCCACATCAAATGGGTAAGACTGTCAATAAAAGGTGCATAGCCCCAATAGAGGCTCATCTGCTCGGGCTGCGACGGAACAAAAGTCATTAAATAGTACGATACCAGATACTCTTTACCTGTTTGAACTCTGAAAGGAGGTGAAATCAACCAGTTATCCATGTCCACCTGCTGAAGTCCTCCCTGGAAAAAACAAGCCATGGAGTTGCTGCCCGAATGCGCAATTAAATTGGTTGTAAACCACTCTACATCAGAATAATCGTCACTTTGCCAGTATTGCGGCATACCCGGTGTTGAAGCACTTTCAACATCCTGAAGGTAAGGATATTGGGTAATTGCCGTCATGGTTGAAAACGACCAGATATCACCACATCCCGTGGCAGCTCCTTTGTTGTTACGTGGAACAACCTGCAAATAATAGGTGGTGTTTTCCTGCATTAAAACCGAAAATCCGTTGGTGGTAAAATTTTCACCGTTATAAACGGACGTCGGGGTAGAAACCCCTCCCCCGTCGGTACCAAAATAAATATCATACGAAGTGGCAAAACGAGCCGGTTTCCACGACACATACTGATTTAAAATATTATCGGAAGAACCGTCGGCAGGTGTGAGCATCATTTCGGAACATTCGGGGGTAACCAAATATTCATCGATGCCACTTATAATTAACGAAAAGGCCTGCGAGCCGGTGCTCAATGTTCCGCTATGGTCAACAGTAACCGTATAGGTTCCTGCACCCATGTTTCCAACATCCACAACTTCAACATTATCAACATGGTTTTCGCCATTTTTTACGGCTGCCGAATCGGGAAAATCACGATTTAATTTCCATGGGTAATAAGTAACTCCGTCAGGACCTTCAACACGCAGGTTTAAATCGTTAACCAACATGGGGTCGATGGGGTCAAGTTGAGGCGTAGCCGGATTACCCGGCCTGTCAGTCCACGAAATAGTTACCTTTAAAGAGACTCCCTCCGGAACGGTTAAGTCGCGTGTATAGGTTTGATTGTTTTGCAAAACAAGCTCATCAAGTACGGTTTGTTGCAAATCGTCGGTAATTACACCGGCGGCTCTTTCGGCATTGATTAATCCCCAACCGAACATATAATCGGGACCGGGATTTGGGCCGGCTTCGTCAGCAGTATGAATTACCAGCCCCTTCAGGGTGGCAGACTTCATGGGGCCGGCACTATGCGATTGCTGGTAATAATATTGCAACAAAGCCAGAGTACCGGCAGCATTGGGCGATGCCATTGAGGTGCCGTTAAAGGAGGCATAGGAGCTGTTGGAAGAGGATGTTGAAGAGTAAACATCAACTCCTTTGGCAACAACATCAGGCTTAATACGTCCGTCATCGGCAGGCCCCCAGCAACTAAAGCTGCTCATTTTTACACTTTCGGGACCGGTGTAAGGCCATACCTGTTTTACAGCGCCCACCGTTAAAATATTTTTTGCCACAACCTCGGTTCCCAAACAGTCGTAGCCATTGTCACCGCCATCTTTTTCAGGCTTTCCGTTACCTGCATCCGAAGGGCCTTCGCCCCTGTCGTTTCCGGCAGCACGTACAATTAAGTAATTTGGCGCATTGTATGCAATGTTATCCAGTGCTCTGGAATCGCTGTTATAATAACCAAAGTGATAATCTTCGTCTGGAGAAATAGAAGGGGTTCCGTGCCAGGTCCAGTTACCATTGTTATAATTCCACCCTCTGATAAAACCATAGGAGTGGTTCGATATCTCCAATCCATTCGCAGCTGCACCGGCCATCTCACTTTCATCATTGGACCACTCCCACGACTTTAATGTAGCTTTATAGGCCATTCCTTTGGCTTGCGGCTGAACACCAGCGGCTATTAATGTTCCTGCAACATGGGTTGCGTGGTCGGCAATGGAACCGCCATCCTGAGGCATCACACGCGATGCACCCTGATCGGTAAATTCCTGATGCGAGCTGCGTACACGTCCACCATCCCATTCACCCAACTGGTTATAACCGTCTCCATCGACATTTAATCCCGATGCGCCCCCGGGCCATAGTTCAGCCGCCCGGGTTGTATGGGCTGCACCCAAATTAAAAGTGGTATAATACTGAGGCTCGCCATCAACCACATCAACCAATTGGATAACACGGCCTTTATCGTTTTCATAATAAATTGGTACATTATTGGCGGCAGCATACGCCTTTACCCGTTGTAACCGGGCATTCCATTTTGCATTCTGTTCCTGCTGAATTTGTAACAAAGCAGGTTTGTTTGTTTCCGTTTGAGCCATCAAAAAATTGACTCCAATCATAAAAACCACCATTAAGCAGGTAAATTTTTTCATCATTTGCATTTGCATTTCAATCGTTTTAATTTAAAATTTGTCTAAATTAGATATTTTCCTGTTATAGAGTCGGTGTGATAATCAGAACCTGACAAATAACATAAAATAAATTTTAAAAATTGTTAATTTGCATCTGAAGAATATTTTCCAAATACCAAAATCGTTTTATCACAATGACTACATTTGTTTCCAAAAATAAAACCAAACAACATGAATCAGTCAATAGCAATATTATGTGGTGGCGGGCCTGCTCCCGGCATTAATTCGGTAATAAGTTCGGTATCGATGGTATTTTTAAAAGCCGGATACCGGGTAATTGGAATTCACGATGGCTATCAGGGCCTTTTTAACAGAAACAGAAGCACTGTGGATATCGATTTTGCATTTGCCGACGACATTCACCGCAAAGGCGGCTCAGCATTACGAATGAGCAGGCACAAACCAAAGGACAACGAGTTTAGTACCGATTTTTTTAAAGACAATGAAATAAAACTACTTATTACTATTGGCGGTGACGACACCGCCTCCACGGCCAACCGGATTTCTAAATTTTTGAGACAAAACAATGTAAATATTCAAAACATCCATGTTCCAAAAACCATTGACAACGACCTCCCTTTACCTTCGCACATTCCCACTTTCGGATACCAGTCAGCCAAGCAGGAAGGTGTACGAATAGCTCAAACCATATACGAAGATGCACGTACCAGCGGCAACTGGTTTGTAATTTCAGCCATGGGCAGAGAAGCCGGCCACCTCGCATTCGGTATTGGTGCGGCAAGCCACTTCCCCATGATTGTTATTCCTGAGATGTTTTACAACACAGAGGTTACCTTTGATAAAATTACCAAGTTGCTGATATCGGCCATTGTTAAACGAAAAATAATGGGCATTCAATACGGCGTTTCCATTGTAAGCGAAGGAGTATTTCATTTTATGGATGACAAAGAAATTGAAAATTCAGGCATTAATTTTACCTACGACAACCATGGTCACCCCGAATTAGGCAATGTAAGCAAAGCACATATTTACAACATCTTACTTCAGCAAAAACTTAAAGAGTTAAACCTTGAAGTTAAAAGCCGTCCTGTGGAGCTGGGTTACGAATTAAGATGTGTGGCACCTGTTGCTTACGACCTGATGTACTGCGGCTTATTGGGTTATGGCGTTAAAAAATTGTTTGATGAGGGAAGAACAGGCTGCATGGTTACTGCTACTCCGGGAGGAAAAATAGAGCCTTTGTATCTTGAAGATGTTGAAGATGAAAACGGAAAAATCAAACCACGTCTTGTTGACCTGAAACAGGGAAAATCGAAGCTTGTAATCGAAAATGGCCTTCAATATATTGAACCCGGCGATTATGAAGAGGCTAAAAAATGGTTGCCAAATCCCGAAGAGTACGACCTTCATAACATTCTTAACTGGGATTAACTCTTAATTTAATGCAACAATTTGTTTAGAAACCTATTGTTTAGTTGAGCTGAGGTTAATAGTACACTGATTGGACTGATAGAACTGATTGTTATGATAAGAAAGAGACAATCAGTCAAATCCTAAGAATCATAAAAATCAGTGTCCTATTTGGCTTGATAAAACCTTTAACTATAAAAGTAGGAATTAGCCCATTAATCGCAAGCTAAAGTATTATTCCCTGCCTGTTGGATTGTCACATCAAAATATTACATTTGCCATCCCTGAAAAAGGAAAGGAAATGAAAAGCGGATGATGGCAAATTTTTGCCTATTTTAGTAGCTTCGTTAAGAAAGGAAATTTATGTGGCAGGTAATTGTAAGGGTTATCCTCAGGTACAGATTGATTGTTTTAAGCGTAATCGCTGTTATCACCATTTACATGGGATATACCGGTTCAAAAATTAAAATGTCGTACGAAATGGCATCGATGCTGCCTGACGATGACCCGATAAATATAGAGTACCAAAAATTTAAAAAACAGTTCGGACAAGATGGCAGCGTTATTTTTGTAGCCATACAAGATTCCAACCTGTTTACACTCAGCCATTTCAAATCGTGGTATGATTTAACACAAACGGTTTCTAAAATTCCGGGAGTGGAAGGGGTTGTATCGGCTGCCCATGCATTTTCACTTGTAAGGAACGACAGCCTGAAAAAGTTTGATTTTAAACCGATTCTTGCACATCCCCCTGTTTCGCAAGCGGAAGTTGACTCGGTAAAAAAGGTACTTTATTCACTGCCACTTTACAACGGAAGGCTTTTTAACAAAAAAACCAACGTAAACCTTATGATGATAACGTTGGACAAAACAGTCATCAACTCAAAAAAGCGCATACCGTTAATTAGTGAGATAAAAGAAAAAATTGACCAATACGGCTCAACATACCATATTAAAATACATTACTCGGGACTTCCGTATATCAGAACCGTTACCAGCAAGATGATTCAAAACGAGTTGCTGCTGTTTGTTTTAATGGCTCTGGTTATTGCTTCTATATTATTGTTTATTCTGTTTAAGTCGTTAAGGGCTGTTTTCTTTGCAATGCTTGTGGTAATTATTGCGGTTATCTGGGCACTGGGCACTGTAGTTTTATTTGGTTATAAAATTACCATTTTAACGGGCATATTACCTCCGCTGCTTATTGTTATAGGAGTAGAAAACTCCATTTTCCTCTTAAATAAATACCTGAACGAATACCGCGAACATGGCAATAAAGTAAAAGCGCTGTCGCGAATGATTTCACGAATCGGCAATGCCAACCTCCTAACCAATGCAACCACCGCTGTTGGTTTTGCAGCTTTTATTATTACCGGAAACCAACTGCTTGTGCAATTCGGAATCATTGCAGCACTGAACATTTTTCTTATCTACCTGTTATCGCTGTTCATGCTCCCCATTTTGTTCAGCTTTTTCCCCGAACCCAAACCCAAACATCTTAAACACCTTGAAAAAGGAATTATCAGCAGGTTTCTCGACAGGGTGGTAATTATTGTTCAAACAAAACGAACTGTAATTTATGTTGTTACAGGCACTTTGTTGGTGGCAGGAATATTTGGCATTACAAAACTCAAAACCACTGGAAACATTGTTGACGATATTTCAAAGGACGATGTGCTTTATAAAGATTTGATTTTTCTGGAACAAAACTTTAACGGAGTGATGCCTTTGGAAATCACCATCGACACAAAAAAACCCAAAGGGATATTACGATCATCCACCCTGCGAAAGATTGACAAACTCCAAAATGTGTTAAAAACCTATCCTGAGTTTTCAGAGCCGCTTTCCATTGTTGAAGTGGTTAAATCGGCCAAACAGGCATTTTACCGGGGAAATCCGAAAATGTATTCGCTGCCAAACAATCAGGAACGCAACTTTATTCTTTCGTATGTTCCATCGCTTGACAAGGGAGGCAGCAATTCGTTGCTTAAATCGTTTGTCGATTCAAGCCTTCAAACCACAAGAGTATCAGTTCAAATGGCCAACATCGGCACCAATGATATTGAAAGGATACTTAAAAGCCTGACCCCAAAAATTGATTCTATCTTTCCACCAAAAAAATATGATGTCCATTTAACCGGAACAAGTGTTGTATTTTTAAAGGGAACCAACTATCTGGTTAAAAATCTGTTTTCAAGTTTGTTACTAGCCATTGTGGTAATTACAATGCTGATGGCGCTTATCTTTTCATCGGCCAGAATGATTATTATTTCATTAATTCCCAATATTATTCCTCAAATCTTAACTGCCGGAATGATGGGCTATTTTGGCATCTCCATTAAGCCATCCACCATTTTAATTTTTAGTATTGCCTTGGGTATCAGTGTTGACAGCACCATTCACTTTTTATCACGGTACCGGCTACAGCTTAAATATAACAATTGGGAAATAAAAAAATCGGTATTGCTTGCTCTTCAGGAAACCGGATACAGCATGATTTATTCGGCCATTGTACTCTTTTTTGGCTTTTCAATGTTTACCCTCTCTTCGTTTGGAGGAACCGAAGCATTGGGCTACCTTGTATCGGCAACCTTGCTGGTAGCGCTTTTTTCAAACCTTTTTGTACTACCATCGTTACTGCTCAGCATGGATAAATGGTTGCTAACAAAATCGTTTAAAGAACCATTAATGGAGGTGTTTGACGAAGAGGAAGATATTGAACTTGATAAACTTATCATTGAAGAACTTGGTGACGACAATAAAGAAGGCAACAATAAAAAACAATAATTATGAAAGGTATTATTTTAGCAGGAGGCTCCGGAACACGTTTACATCCTCTTACCATTGCAGTAAGCAAACAACTTATGCCGGTTTACGACAAGCCCATGATCTATTATCCCTTGTCGATTTTAATGCTTGCCGGCATCAATGAAATTCTAATTATTTCAACCCCTCACGACCTGCCCAATTTTGAAAAGCTGCTTGGCGATGGCTCAAACATCGGCTGTAAATTTTCGTACGCCGTACAGGAAATTCCAAACGGCCTTGCACAGGCTTTTGTTATTGGCGAAGAATTTATCGGAGACGATAAAGTTGCTCTGGTATTGGGCGACAATATTTTTTACGGCAACAAACTGCAGCAGCTGTTAGTTGACAGCAGCGACCCTGTTGGAGGCATAGTTTTCGCCTATCATGTGAATGATCCGGAAAGATATGGTGTGGTTGAATTTGACGATAGTTATAACGCTGTCTCAATTGAAGAAAAGCCAAAAAAGCCAAAATCGAACTATGCAGTTCCGGGTTTATACTTTTATGATAACAGTGTAATTGAAGTGGCTAAAAACATTAAACCGAGCGACCGCGGAGAGTATGAAATTACCGATGTAAATAAATACTACCTCGAAAAAGGTTTGTTAAAAGTAGGGGTGTTAGATCGTGGAACAGCCTGGCTTGATACGGGTACGTTTACCTCGCTTCTTGAAGCATCACAATTTGTAAATATTGTTGAAAGCCGTCAGGGATTAAAAGTCGGCTGCATTGAAGAGGTGGCTTACCGCAAAGGATTTATTAATAAAGAACAATTAACCGCAGTGGCCAATCCACTCGTTAAAAGCGGCTACGGAAAGTACCTGTTGGATTTAATTAAATAACCTATGTATTCGCAAAGTGAATTATCGCAATATTTCGAAAAGGAGCTTGCCAAACAACATTTTGGCGGCTTCCCGTCGCAACTGTACGAGCCTATTGAATACACCCTTAAATTAGGAGGCAAGCGTATCAGGCCTGTTCTTACTTTAATGGGTTGTTGCTTGTTTGATAACGACATTGGCAAAGCGTTGCCTCAGGCTATTGCCATTGAGCTTTTTCATAATTTTACGCTTATCCACGATGATATTATGGATAATGCACCCGTACGCCGCGGTAAAAAAACCGTTTTCAAAAAATGGAATCAAAATACAGCGATTCTTTCAGGCGACACTCTTTTTGCCAAGGCTTATCAATATGCTCAAATGGCTGACAAAGAAATTCTTGGAGAAGTTTTGGGGGTTTTCAGCCAAACGGCCATTGAAGTGTGTGAAGGTCAGCAACTGGATCTGGAGTTTGAGAACAGAAACGATGTTACCGTGGATGAATACATTGAAATGATCAGGCTTAAAACCGGAGTACTATTCGCATCCAGTTTAAAAATAGGTTCTTTTATGGGTCATGCATCCAAAGCAGATACCGAAAACCTCTATAATTTCGGAATTGCCATTGGACTGGGATTTCAACTTGAAGATGACCTTTTAGACACCTATGGTGATGTGGAGGTGTTTGGTAAAAAAACCGGAGGAGATATTGTAACCAACAAAAAAACCTATCTCTACTTAAAAGCACTCGAAAAAGCTGATGACAAAATCAGAAATGAACTTATCAGGCTCTATACCGAACCACAACAGGACGAAGCACAAAAAATTAAAACGGTGAAACAGTACTTTTCCGAACTGGAAGTTGACAAAGATACTGAAGTGCTAATTGACAAGTATTTTAACGACAGCATGGAATACCTTAACAGGGTAAACATAGATCAGAAAAAGAAAAACGAATTAAAAAAAGTCGCAGAGCGAATGGTTAACCGTGTTAAGTAAGTGGGTTTACTGCCTTTCCATCTTTTCGTGAAGCAGTTCCCACCTGTTCATGGCTTCTTCAAGTTTCTCTTCGATGGTTTTATGTGCTTTGTATAATAAGCCCGATTTGATTTCATCGCTATAATCTTCAGGATTACTTAATTTATTGTTTACCGTTTCCAGCTCCTGCTCAATCAGCTCAATTTCTTTTTCAACGGCAGCAATCCGGTTATTGAGTTTACGTAAGTTGCGCTCCTTCTCCTTTTTCTGCTTGTAAAGCATCTTGTTGTCTGACAAAGGCTGTTCATCTTTCGGTTTTTGGGCATTTTCGTTACGCTCAGCAGCTTTTAACATTTCCTGCCTGTATTTACTTAAATACTCTGAAATATCGCCGATATGCTCTTTTATGGAATGATTTTTAAACTCATAAACTTTTGAGGTCAACCCCTGCAAAAAATCTCTGTCGTGCGACACAATAATTACGCTGCCCGAATAACTTAACAGGGCACTTTTTAAAATATCTTTCGAAACCATGTCGAGATGGTTGGTTGGCTCATCAAGTACCAAAAAATTACTGGGACTAAGTAACAACTTCGCCAAAGCAAGCCGCGACTTTTCGCCTCCCGAAAGCACCTTTACCTTTTTATTTACATCATCGCCCTGAAACAAAAAGGAACCGAGAATATTTTTTAAACGGGTACGTATATCACCAACAGCCACCTTATCCACTTCATCAAAAACAGTATTGTTAACATCAAGCATCTCCAGCTGATCCTGTGTATAATAAGCCGGAATCATGTTGTGCCCGTTTTTAACAGAACCGGTATAATCAATCATTCCCAGCAGTATTTTTACAAAAGTGGTTTTACCTTCGCCGTTTTTACCCACAAAGGCCACTTTTTCTCCCCTCAAAAGATGAAAATTGATATCCTTTAATACCAACTTATCTCCATAATACTTTGTAACAGATTCGGTTTCGATGGTTACTTTGCCACCATGGGGTGCATCCGGAAATTTAAAATGAATAGCGCTTTTATCCACATCTTCAATCTCAACGCGATCCATTCTGTTGAGTTGCTTTATGCGCGACTGAACCTGCTTGGCTTTGGTAGCTTTGTAACGAAATTTCTCAATAAACTGTTCAATTTCCTTCACCTCCTTTTGCTGGTTTGAAAAGGCTGCTTTTTGATGTTCCAGCCTTTCGTTGCGCAACTCAACATACCTGGAATAGGGAACTTTATAATCAAAAACTTTTCCATTATTAATTTCCAAAGTCCGATTGGTAACATTATCTAAAAAAGCGCGGTCGTGCGAAACCAGAATCACCGAGCCTTTATAAGAGAGCAGAAATCTTTCGAGCCATTGTATCGACTCAATATCGAGGTGGTTGGTAGGTTCGTCAAGCAATAAAAGCTCAGGTTTAAGCAATAATAATTTCCCCAGTTCAATACGCATTTGCCAACCTACGCTCAGGGCACTTACAGGTCTGTAAAACTGTTGAGCTTCAAAACCCAGTCCCAATAAAATTCGTTCGGCTTCTCCACGCAATTTAGCAGGCTGGAATAGCAACAACCTGTCGCTTAAATGTTGATGCTTCTCTATTAAGCCGGCATAGTTTCCCGATTCATAGTCCTCTCGAGTTGAAATTTCCTTTTCCAAAGCAGCAAGTTCGTTTTGCCACTCTTTAATAAACGATACTGCCTGCATCATTTCATCAATAATGGCACTGTTACTTTTCAGGTCTTTTTCCTGCGGGAGATATCCTACGGCAACATCATCAGGAATAACCACGGCACCGGCATCCATACCAATGTTCCCAACAATAATATTTAGGAGCGTTGATTTTCCCGAACCGTTTTTTCCGGACAGCCCAATCCGCTCTTTGGGATTAATGTTAAAACTCACATCGCTAAACAGAGGCGTTCCGCCAAATTCCTTACGAATACCATTTACTGAAATCATACACTCAAGTTAACAGGAGGCAAAAATAAATGAAAAAAGGGGCTAACCTCACGGTCAGCCCCTTTTTATTGTATCAGCAGTGTTTATCTGCCAATCAGAATTAACTCAACTATTTGGTAATAACAACACGTTGGTTGGAAGTACCGGCAGCAGTTTCAATTCTAATTACATAAACACCTGCATCGTAATTTCCTGTAGCAAGGTTAATGCTTGTTTCTCCGTTGAAGGCTTTCTGATAAACTACCTGACCAACATAGTTGATCACGGTTACTTTATTCATTCCTTCGGTTGAGGTAACAGTTACATTATCTCTTGCAGGATTAGGATATACACTGGTTACGTTTGCCAATGGATTGTCAACGCTGGTTACGAATACACTTACGTAATCGTTCACAGGAAGAACTTTAGCCGGGGCAAATGCTGACTCACATGCATCAATATCACTTTCCCACATAGCACTTACTTTGTACCAGTACGATGTTTGTGCAGCTACGTTAGGAGCCTGATCGTAATAGGTGTACTCAGTCTGACCATCTACGTAAGGAATAGTAGCATACTCAACATAAGTACCAGCATCACCAGTTTCGCTTCTATAGAGTTTGAAACCTGTAAATGAACGGTCACTTGATGTGATTGCTTTGGCACCATTTTCAACCTTAGCACCTTGTGACAGGGTTGCTTTAGGTGTGTTATAAACGGTTTGGTCAACTATAGGAGCAACAGGAGCTACACTTGTAGTCAGCTCTTCAACATAAGCCTGAACATTCCAGTTATAACTCAAACCAAAGTCAGAAAGGTTATCCCAGGTAATACCATCCATGGTAATCTTATCACCATAACCGGCAATGGCAGGACCTGCATCGGTACCGGCAGGGAATGTACCTGCAACCTGACCAAGCAAAGTGTAACCAATCCATAACTCATCATTAACATCAAGAGCAATCGGTGTATCCAAATCAACTTCGTTCCACATTCCACCTACAGCACTGGCAGTAACATCATTTTCGTAAACCAGGTTGGCAGCATTAGCTCCGGTCCAGATTTTAACGATTACATTACTGAAATCAGTAGTAGCAGGGAAATATTGTAACTTGGTAATGAATGTTCCATCATAATCAGATAACTGACCGGCATCCCAACGAGCTGCAACTGTAAAGTCGCCACCGTCAGTTAAACCGATTGCACTGAAGTTAGTACCATCATCCCAATGGATCCAATCGGCGATTGGCTGCGGGATATATGGAGCTTGCCATGTAAGCAATGCACCCCAGTTTTCTTGTGTTGGGGGATCATCATACCATACATATTGACCTTCAAGATCACTTGGAGCTTCACAAGTTCTGTAGATACTTACGTTATCAACAAACCATGAAACAACATCAAATGAATTCATACCGGTAGCTACAAAGCGTACCTGGAATACTTTACCCTTGGCAAAGTTGCTAATGTTAATGTGGTTAAAGCCGTCAGCAAAACCAAAGCTTCCATTATTGGCAACATCAGCTACCTGAGTCCAGTCAGTACCATCATAAACATCTACTTTAAGATGTTCTTCTCCGGTAGCGTTTCTGTCGTCAAGTTTCAGATTGTAATCCAACCAGATATCACCTTCGGTAATCATATCAGCTTTCAGAGGAGCAGAAGTTAATGCAGCTGCATAATCGTTCTCCAACTGAGGATCCCATGTAAATTCAGCAGAAGGCGCATCATCACCAACCTGGCTGTTGATTCTCCAGTTAGAAGCATCAGCTGTCCAGTTGTTGAAATCAAAGTTACCAGTATTCCAATCTTCCATAAATGGCAGATCCATACCCCAAATTACAGTAACAGTGTCAGGACCGTCAAGTGCAGATTCACCGGTTGAACCCGGGAAGCCAAACTGTGCAAGGTCGTAAACAGCAGATACTTCATAGAGGTAAGTACCGGGCATTACGTTATTGTCAACATATACAAGTACATCTTCAGTACCTTCACCATTGTAAGGTTTGGTTCCAATTACATTACCATCACGATAAATGTTAAATGAAAGCAGTCCGTCAGGAACAATTCCTCCGTTATTTCCGTTACCACTGTACGGAGCCAGTTCAAGTCCCCAAACCATTTCATTTTGAGCATTACCACCAATGGTAACAGTACCTTCAACAATACCGGGTTGTGTAAACAATCCGCCTGCACTTGAAGTAGAACCTGTAATTGTTTGAACATCGACAGTTACACCAGTAAATGTACCATCAGGTAATGTTGCCTGTACAAGATTATTGGCACCTTGATCGTAAATCCACAAATATGGACCACCATCTGACCAATTATCATAAGCCATACCGTAGATACCGCTATATCCACCGGGAGCAAAGCTGGAAACGAAAGCACCGGTCATATCAAACTCGGTGATATCTGTACTCCAGTTATTTCCGTAGAAAGTTTGTGAATCATCGTTGAAAGCGATAGCACGTACAGCAGTAGGTGCATTGATTGTACTAATTAAAGTGTGGTTTTCAAAATCCATCTGGTAAACTGATGTCGAAGCAGCAGCACCATAGAAATAACCATCAGCCTCGTTATAGGCAAGGTCGCGAACACCACTAACTCCAGGAATGTTAAAGTCTTCTACCCATGTACCGTCTAAGGTATATTTCGAGAATCTGGTACCATTCCACTGAGCAGTATAAATAAAGTTACCGTCACATTCAACACCGGCTTCACCATCGTTATAGAATGTAGGCCAGCTGAACTGCAGATCCCAAGTATCACGGCTGTTATTCTGAGTATCGTATTTGATACGAGTAACAGTAGAAGCCTGGTCAGCATTGGCAACCATTGTTTGAGGTCCTTCATAAATAACTGTGCTTGGAGCAGCAGCCATAGGAATACCATCGTCTGTCATCGGAGGATTCCATGTTACAGGAACTTCGTTGGTATTGTAGATATAAGCATCTCCGGTATTTCTTGGAGGATACAGATATGAAGATGTCCATGTGTAATATACTTTCGGTGAAAGTGCACAGAAATCGCCATATTTAGCCTGAACAGCAGCTGTGTATGTTTGGCCATAGGTCAAATCTTCAAAAGCATAGCTTAACTGATCCGGAGGTAATTCAATTACAAAGGCATCATCAAGTGATACGATGTATGATTGAACAACAGGAGCACCATTATGAACTGCTACATTATCAACAGCCCAACCTGAAGCCCATTCACCGTTATCATTAGCATGGAAAGCAAACCATACCTGACGTGCACCGGTAGCACCTGAAAGACTTGAAAGGTCAACTACCTCAGGTGTCCAATCGGTAACAGGTTCAGCATTGTAAAGAGGTCCTTCCCATGTGGCACCGCCGTCAAGACTGTACTCAACAGTACCAGTTTCACTATAACTACCATCGAAATAAGAATCGAAATAGAGGTTAAAGTTATCACTTTCTCTCAAGTCCATAGCAGGGGTAATGAGGTAATCCATACTACCATCGCTTGTACTTCCAGCTAAATCATCGTTGGCAATTGCATAAAAACCATCGCCGGGAGGAACAGGGAATGCACTACTACCGCCATCATCGCTACGGAACCAACCAACATCATTGGTAAAAGTCTGCCATCCTTCAGGTGGGAAAGTATTGTCTTCAAAGTCCTGATTCAACATTTGTGTAATTAACGGGGTATCCCATGTTGCAACACTTGTTAAAGCATCAACGGTTAAATTACGAACCGGATAAGCTTTTTTCTGCATCATGATATTTTCGGTGTAGTTGGCCTGAATAGCAACATTGCTATGTGTATAATCTTCAAATCCAACTTTTTTAGCAATAACGTCATAATTACCTTTAATAACACTATCAAATACAGCAGTTCCATTTGCATCGGTAACTGCGTTGTAAGTTGTATAAGGATAATTGTGTCCTACCAAACTAATTTCAGCACCGTCAAGGTCGGAACCGTCACAAGTTTGAATGTTAACAGTAACAACAACATCTTTAAGGTGTCCAACAATATTGGAGAATACCCAGTCGCTCTCACCGCTTTCATAATTTGCACGTACTGCATAACCATACCAACCTTCAGCTAATCCACCCCATCCGGCGTGTGTATAACTGGTGTTAGTAGTATTGGCAACGGGAGTAATGGTACCGTCAGCAGGAGTTTGTCCGGCATCAGGATCAAAACCATTAACCAAAGCAACAGTATAATTGGTCAGATCACGATCGCTTGAGTGACTTGCCAATGAAGTAATTTTGGCTGTACCCTCAACACCGGCAACTCTGATAGGATCGCCTGTTGCAATATAATCGGTGAAACCACCAATTTTTGGAGGATAAATCATCTTAGCATCAGCTCTGGTAGCACTCATAGCTGCACCGGCATTAACGCCATCAACAGTAGCACGAATCATTAAGTCCTGATAAGGGCTTACTGTCCAGTCGTTTGAACCATATTTTACATATGAACGGTAGGCAGTAGGTAAGTCCGTGTCAACACCAACAGGAGCTGCATTAGGAGCAAAACCAAGTTGCCACATTACCAGGTAGAAATCACCACTGGTAAGAACAGCATTCATACCTTCAAAGTTAACCCACTGGTAATTGTTAACATCAACATTAATTGAGTCAAGCATTGTACCGGGCATTCCATTGGCACCATCGGCAGCAAATACGCCCATGGCAAACTGTGTTCCTAAGAAATTAGCGCCAACAGGGAATGAACCGTCGCCAACATAAACGCGGCCACCAATTACAGTAGCAGGATATCCGGCAGGGGTAAATTTAACAGCTACGGCATTTCCGGGAGCATTCCAAGATACATAATCATTGGCTACACCGTCATCATAACTTAATTCGTAAGGACCTACAGGAATATTCCAGGTAATTAAACACTCGGTATCATCCTGATTAGGATCAGCTACAACACCGCTAACTGCATATGGAGTTTCGCATAAAGAGGCATTGGCTTCTGTCATAGCACCCTGAGCAGCAAATACTCCGGTAACCTGTGAAGGCTCATAACCAACTTTAGCAAAAGTAATATCGTAAGTATCTTCATCTACGTAGAACTGATAATTACCATTTTCATCGGTACTCGACATAAATGTTCCGTTAGCACCAACAGCAGTAATATCAACACCACCAATACCTGCACCACTGTTACAATCGGTTACTACACCATATAAGGTAGCAGGAGTGTAAACATGCATGGTATTTAAAATACTATCGTTTGTACGATTAGGATCATTGGTTGTAATGTGCAAATACTCATCAAAGTCGCCTACAGGGAAACCTGCTGAGCTGTAAGTTACAGTAACTTCCTGTGTTTCACCAGCAGCAATTTGTCCGGAAGCAGGATTTACATTAACTATATAACTAGGTACAGGACAAGCGCCAAATACAACGCCTTCAGGTACACTAACATTACCGGCTGAATAAACAACATTACCATCTGAATCAAGGAAATCATAAGAATTTTCGCTTGACCAGCTTCCGGGATAATAAACAGTACTAATGTTATCACCACCTTCAACATCAAATGGGAAGTAAGCAGGGCCACTACCACTTGATAAAGTAATATGGTCTAAAACAACAACACCATTAACCAATACGTCGAGGGCACCGCCATTCCATCCATCACCGAATGAGTCATACAAAGCAACCTGCATGGTACAGGAGAATCTGCTGGTATTAACATAATCGGGGAATGAATAAGCTAAAGTACCGTCACCACAGTTTTCAAGTGTTAAGGTTACATTTTCTTGTGTTTCAGGATACTGCTCATTATATAATGAGGCAGGATTGTTACACAGAGCAGGAATCAACCAATCTACAACGGCAGGGCCGGCAGGAGTGGTTTCACCTTCGGCATAAACAGCTGATACGGTATAAGAATAGGTACCATAAGCAGGTAACATATCTGTATAAGTTAAATCAGTTGTATTGGCGATGGGTGTTCCGTCTCTACGAATGAGGAAATACTGGAAGGTTGGATCCATTGTTGGAGGATAAGTCCATGAAAGGTTAACCTGTCCGGTAACATCATTAATTAAGGTAGCTTCCAAGTCAGTACATGGCAATAAAGGATCACCAGCAATAATCATGGTAGCAGGAACAGTTGTTGTAGATACGTTAGGATTAGCAACGTAAACAATATCAGCTGTATAAACTTCACCGGCCTGGGTTCCGGAAGCATCGAAATTAACATCGATGGTAGTTGAACCGCCATTGGCAGGAACTGTACCTTCGTACTGACTTAAGCTCAACCAGTCACCACCGGCAGCAACACCACCAA
>WGDP01000257.1 GCA_015493215.1 Bacteroidales bacterium
GATGGAAAATGCAAGCATCATCAACAATGCCAAAGGCATCAACTCACTGATTCCCTTAAGGGTGAGATCAACCATTTTTTTTGTTTTCATTATGCCCTGCACACGATAAAGAATCATGGCAAAAACCAGCGAAGTTGTAACAGAGTACAGCACAGCTGATGAGCCGGAACCTTTTTCGATGGCCTTTACAATGTGGTCGAACAGTGATGAGAAATTTTCCACTGCGCCCCAACCGGTATAAATCAATGTGACGGGCATCATAAAAATCATAACCAACAGCGGCAGCACCATATTCATGCTTTTGGGGGTTACACCCTTTTTCATTTCCATGGAGGTTATCTCGTCCGAAATGAGTGGTTTGGCATTGTCGTTGTGAACTTTTCCCGTTTCGCGGGTGCGTTTTTCAGCCACAGCCATGGGGCCGAAATCTTTTTTGGTAAGAATAATTACCGTAACCATAACAATGGTGAGCATGGGATAAAAATTGAGCATCAATGCCGAAGCCATGGTGGGCAGCGGGTTTTGGATGCCCTGCGTAATAAGCAGTCCCATAATAAATGCTCCCCAGGCATTAACCGGAATTAAAATGGATGAAGGAGCCGAAGTGGCATCGGCGATGTAAGCCAGCTTTTCGCGCGGAATTTTCAATTTATCAAACACAGGACGGTAAAGGGTTCCTACCGTTAAAGAGCTGATGCTGGTTTCGATAAACAACAGCATTCCGGTAAGTTGTGCAAAAAGCTGAACAACAACCCTGCTTCGTCCGCTCTGTTGCGAATCGAGCCGGTTTAACATCTTGTTGATGCTGATGATAAATCCCTGCACACCGCCCGAATACTGAATAAACATCAGCAGCGAGCCAACCAAAGCACTGAACATAATGGTTCGTGTGTTGCCCGCCGATTTAAACACGTTAACAAACCCTTCCAACGTGCCGATGGTTCCGTCCAGAAAATTCCAATCGTTTAAAATGAGCCATCCCAACCATATTCCCGCCACCAGCGAAATGTAAACCTGTTTGGTTCGCAAGGCCAATAAAATGGCTATCACCGGAGGCAAAATGGAAAGAAGGCCGTAATTATCCATATTAATTGATGTGCAATTTATTTTGAAGGCTAAAATAGTAAATAGAGTTGTTTGTTGCCGGAGATGGCAGAATATTTATTCACTTGTTGTATTTTCGCTTCGCGATTCGGTGAAGCTCTTTAACCGAGCTCTACACAAAAATAGTTACCCATGAAAAAAACCTTTACTCTTTTAATATTTCTTTTTACCGTTTCCGTTTTAATGGCACAGTTCAGGCCGTTAAAAAAGCGCAGGCATAAGGTAAACAAGGCCTTAAAGCAGCTTGTGGCCACCACCGATTTTAAACCGGCGGGGTTTGCCTTTCTTGCAAAAGATGTTAACACGGGTGAGATCATTTCGGAATACAATGCCGACATGGTTTTGCGGCCGGCATCTACCCTTAAGCTGGTAACAACGGCCACGGCTTTGGAGCTGTTAAAGCCTGATTATCGCTATAAAACCATGTTGGAATATTCAGGGAAACTTGACACGGTGCGCCATTTTCTGGATGGCAACCTGATTATAAAAGGGGGTGGCGACCCGACTTTGGGGTCGAAATATTTTGCGCAGACAAAATCAAGACAATTTTTGACTCTTTGGAAAAAGGCTGTTGCCCAATTGGGTATCGACTCGCTAAACGGCGCTGTAATTGCCGATGCCCGCGTATTTAGTTACAAAATAGTTCCTTCTTCCTGGTCGTGGCAAAACATGGGTAACTATTTTGGTGCCGGCCCTTGTGGGTTAACGGTTGAGGATAACACCTATTCCGTTTTTTTCAATACGGGAAACAGGGTGAATGATACCGTAAAATTGCTTGGTGTATCGCCCACCATACCGAACCTTAACATCGAAAACTTTGTAACGGCTGACTCCATCAACTACGACAACTCGTATATTTTTGGCGCTCCCTATTGCAATAAGCGGGTTGTCAGGGGTGAGTTGCCGGTGGGCAAAACTCGTTTCAGGGTAAAAGGCTCTATGCCCGATCCTGCATATATTGTTGCGTGGCAACTTGATTCAACGCTGAATGCAAATGGTATTAAAACCGGAAAAAATCCCACCACAATCCGGAGGATGAGAGAAAACGGAAATTCCACAGTATTTTCAGCTGTTTCGTTTGATACCATTTTTTCACCGTCACTTTCTGAGATCATTGCTCAAACTAACATTCATAGCATCAATCTTTTTGCCGAACATTGTGCCATCAGTGCAGGAATAATGCTGGGGTCGGCACCCGAAACTTCTGCTGCCATGGATTCAATTACAAGCTATTGGGAAAAACGGGGAATGAACACGCAGGGTATGAGGCTTACCGATGGCAGTGGCCTGTCGCAGTACGATGTAATTTCTCCGAGGCAGATGGTGTTTGTGCTTACCTATATGAAAAAACAAAGCCCCTTTTTTAATGATTTTTATCAATCTTTTGCGGTGGGTGGCGAAAACGGTACTTTGGAAGATATGTTTTACAACAGTGCTGCCAAAGGAAATATTCATGCCAAAAGCGGAACCATCGACGGTGTAAAGGCCTATACCGGATATGTTACCACAAAATCGGGACGGGAGGTGGTTTTTTCGATGGTGGTAAACAATTTCGATTGCTCCTCAAAGGAAGCCAAAGCCAAGCTGGAGTACTTAATGACAGCACTGGCAGCCTTTGACAGATAGTAACCTCAGCTTACTGCTTTTTCCAAAAGTTTTAAACTGTTTTTGGTAGCATTAAAACGTGCCTGTATCCCAATAGGAATGGTGATGATGTTGTCGATGTGGCCAAAGGGAAAGCCATAAGATATGGGTATATCCAGCGGTTTAAACAGGTCGGCGAGGGCCTGTTTTAACGTTAGCCGGGGTTCATCGTTAAGGTTGCACTGATTAAATACACCAAAAACAATGCCGGCAGCCTTTTTAAGATTGGTAGCCTGAAGCATGTGTACCAGCATTTTATCAACACGGTAGGTTTTTTCTTCAATCTCTTCCAAAAAAACAATTTTGTTTTCAAAATCGGGTTCAAAACCACCGCCAATCATCGAAGCCAGCACGCTGATATTACCCCCAACGAGTTCGCCCTCGGCTTTTCCTTTATTTATGGTATAGCGGTTAAATTCCGGATTGCCTTCGGTTCCCGGTTCCCGCTGATAACCATATTTGTAGTGGCTTTTAGGATTTATCAGTACGTTTTCAAGTGAGTTCCAAACAAAATCATTTAAGGGAGAAATTCCCAACGGGCCATGAAAAGTTACCAACCCCGTGCGTTCGTAAATGGCATTTAAAAAGGCGGTAATGTCGCTGTATCCCATAAATATTTTCGGATTGTTGCGGATAAGATTATAATCCAGCATGTCCAATATTCTGATGGCACCGTAGCCGCCCCTTACGCACAAAATAGCATCAACGCTGTTGTTGGCAAACATTTTATTTAGCTCGGCTGCCCTGTCGCTGTCCTTTCCGGCAAAGTAACCATATTGGTCTAATACACTATCTTCGTAATAGGCTTTAAAGCCAAAGGATTTTAATTGTGCAACGGCATCATCCAGCTGCTGTTTGTTGATTGGCCCCGATGGTGTGATTAATCCAATGGTGTTGCCGCGTTGCAGGCGTTTGGGCAAAATACGTACGGGCTGCTTTTTTCGGTCGGGTAAACTTAACGCACTTCCCGGTTTTGGTGCCAGCAGTAGTGCCGAAGCTGCTCCAGCCCCTTTTATAAAATTCCTTCTGTTAAGCATTGATAAAATTTTGTTTAAAATTATACTTTTTTCGTGAGATACACCGCGAGAGGTGGCCGTAATTTCTTTGACATGTAAACTGCTAATTCCTATTTTGATGTGATAGATTATTATTTTGGATGTCCCGTTAGAGGGACGATATCAGCCTGACCGGTGAGGCATGTATGAGTTTTTGTCATTAAGCACGTAAGTTATTCGTAATCAATTTTAAATCTTCGCCATAAGATTATTTGATTTGATAAAACCTTTTAGCACATCAAAACAGAAATTAGCTTAATGGCCAGATTTCACAACAGGAATGGGTTGTTAAACAAAATTATTTTCTATTTTTGGATTATGTTTGAGCCTCCGGTTACCGGACCGGCAATTTCAAAAGGAAGATAATTCCGGATTAGGGAGGAAGGGTCTCTTTTAACCATCTGCATATTTTTTAAATCTTAAAACCAACATTTAATGAAAATTTTTTTTACGATGAAACATTACATGACTTTTAAACCGGTTTTTCTATTGGTTGTATTTCTGTTTTCATACTCTGTTTACGGGCAGCACGGTAAGGTTACCTATTTTGACGCTAATTGGAAAAAATGTGAACCGTACGCGGCATCCTTTTACCGGAAGGTTGAAAAAAAGGAAAACAAACATTGGAAAATAAACGACTATTATTATATAGATGGTTCGATTCAGATGACAGGTTATTTTAAAAAGCGAAGCGGTAAGATAAAGGATGGCCATTTTGTCTATTATTATAGGGGAGGTCAAAATGTATCAGAAGGTGATTATAAGGAAGATAAGAGAACCGGATTATGGACATTTTGGTTTGAGAACGGCCAAAAAATATCGGAAGGTAGTTATAAGGCCGGATTGAAAACGGGTAACTGGACATATTGGTATGAAAACGGGAACAAAAATAAAGAAGGTGCCTTTTTAGATGGAAAAAAAGACGGCAGGTGGCGTTGGTACTTTGAAAACGGTAAATTGTCTTCGGATGAATACTATAAGCACGGGTCAAGAATCAGTTATCACTTTTTTGATGAAGAGGGTAACGATGTGCCTCTTGCCGAAGCCGAGTATAATCCTTCTTTCCCCGGTGGAAAAGATTCTTTGGTGAAATTTATAAAGGCGAACCTTGAATATCCCGATATGGTGAAGGCTCATCAGGGTAAGGTAGTGGTTAAATTAATTGTTGATAAAAGTGGAAAGATTTCGGATTATGAGATTTACAAATCAGCGTATCATAGATTGAATGAGGAGGCACTGCGGGTTGTTGGAATGATGCCCGATTTTGTTCCTGCAAAGCGCCATAACAGAGCGGTTAGTGGCTACATGTATTTACCGGTGCTTTTTACATACCGGAAATAGATTATTCAATCGTTATCTTAGCAGGTCTTTAGCTGCCTCACGGGCAACCTGCGATACAGTTTCATCCGAAAGCATGGCAGCTATTTCCTCAACCCGTTGATTGTTATCCAACAAAACAATGTTGGTGCGGGTTGTCTCGTCAATAGTTTGTTTATACACTTTGTAATGATGGTGAGCCTTTGAGGCTATTTGTGGCAGATGGGTGATAACAATCAGTTGATGGTTTTTAGCCATTTCCAACATAATGTTGCCTGTTTTGCCGGCAATATCGCCCGATACTCCCGAATCAATTTCATCAAAAACCATGGTGGGCAGCATGCTTTTCTCGCTTATCAACGATTTGATGGCAAGCATCAGTCTCGAAAGCTCTCCTCCCGATGCAATTTTTGATATTTCTCCTGCAGGTACGCCTTTGTTGGCACTAAACCAAAAGTCAACACGGTTGGTGCCTGTGGCTGTAAACTCGTTAAGATTGGTAAGCCGGATTTCAAAAACAGCCTCTTTCATTCCCAATTTGCCGAGAACCTTTTTGATGGCTGAAATAAAGCCTGCCATGCCCGATTTGCGGCTGTTGGTTAACGCGCCGGCTTGCTTTTGCAACTCTTTTGTGGTTTTATCTAATGCTTTTGTAACCTTTTCAATTTTTTCATCTACTCCCGAAATGTTAAGCAATTGATCGGAAATTTCCTTTTTTAATGCAATGAGTTCACCAACAGTTGAGGCACGGTACTTTTGTTGCAGGCGGTAAATTTCGTCTCTCTTTTCGGTAAGTTCGGCCAGTTCGGCAGGGTTTACCTCTCCTTCCGATAACATGCCGGCAGTTTCGTCGGCCATGTCTTTAAGCTCTAACCTTACCGATTCAAGCCGCTCTATAAGTTCATCGGCTTTGGGATAGAAAGGTGCAATCGACGAAAGAGTCTCTTTTATCAAGGCTATGCGGTCGATTAAATTGTGTTCGTCTTCAAAAATAATGGAATTGGCCACTCCAAGGGCATTCATCACCTCTTCGGCATGCGACAAAAATTGCTGCCGCTCTTCCAGTTTTTTAAACCCTTCTTCGTTAAGTGCTGCCTTATCCAGTTCTTCAAATTGAAAATTTAAAAAGTCCTCCTCTTTTTTAAGTTCATACTGTTGCTGCTGCAAAGTGGTCAGTTCGTTTTTAAGGGTAGCATATTGTTTGAAAACATCTTTGTATGCTGCAAGTAAAGAGCCGTTTCCAACATATCCGTCTAAGGCTTCAAGCTGGAAGTTGCTGCTGGCAAGCATCAGTGTTTGATGTTGCGAATGAATATCAACCAACCGGTTCCCCAGTGCCCGTAAAGTGGTAAGATTTACCGGTGTATCGTTAATAAAAGCTCTGGATTTACCCGAAGGAAGGATTTCTCTTCTTACAAAGGTGATGGCATCGTAATCCAAATCGTTTTTGGTAAAAAAGGGTTGTAGGTTTAATGATGAGATATCAAAAGTACCTTCAATGATGCATTTTGTTGTTTTGTTGTTTAGCACCCTTGTGTCGGCCCGTTTACCCAATATAATTGAAAGGGCGCCCATCAAAATTGATTTTCCGGCACCTGTTTCGCCTGTGATGGCCGAAAAACCCCTTTCAAATTGAATTGACAGATGGTCGATAAGGGCGTAATTTTTTATTGACAACGATGTTAGCATCGGTTATAAATTGAATGGAAGAAAAGCAAAAATAGGAAAAAACCGGGGTTATCTCATCACCCTGTTGTATTTTGAGCTGTTGGCAGGGTCGATATCTTTCATGATGGCCACAAAATTACTTTTTTCAGCCGGGTCGCCGTTTTTAAAAATGTTAATCATTTCGTCGCGTTTGGCTTGTATCATAACCTGCAACAGGTATAACCCCGGACGTTTTTTGTAAACATTCTTTAATAAATTAAGACTTTTGTTGATTTCTGCCCGCCCTTTCATCACGTCTTTCGACATCACATCAAGTCCTAAACGGTGGTAGCGGTAATTAAAGGTTCTTAGGTCGCTGTATGATGAGTTCATCAGGTTTTCAATAAGACTGTAACGGGTTTTAGTGCCATCGAACGAGCCCCAGCCTTTTTCGTTTGAATTTTGTGCAGCAGTTACCACATCGTTGGCTTTTTGAAAAAAGGGGGTGCCACCCTGTTCCGAAAATGAATCGAAATCCATCCCCAGCATGGTGTAAGCATAAAATGCCAATAGAGAGGTGAGGTTGTTGGTAAAGGTGTTGTCGGCATACTCCATGTTTTGCATGGGCGTGTAATGTATGTGGATGTCCTTGTCCACAATGTTTAGTAGAACTGTCTGATAATCGGTATTAAACACCGGTCGCTGCTGTACAATATTCAACGTACCTTTAAACTCATCGCTCGAAATGGCCTGCTCAATAGTAAAAACCATGGTGCATTCAATGCGTTCTTCGGTTTTAAAGTTATACCCTGTCCAATTTCGGTTGTTCATAAAATCGTAAATGGAGGTCTTCAGCGACTCAAAAATGGTTTTATCAACCCCTTGTACTTTTGTAGTTTGAATTTGAACGGTGCAATAAAACTCCTGGCCAAAACCTTTTATGGCAATAAGAACAATAAAAATCAGTATGGCAATTTTTTTTAGCATGCTTATTTCATTATTTGCTTGATGGTGTCCGTTAGTTTGCGGGCAACCTCTTTTTTAGTCATTAACGGAAGTTCGGTGTGTTTATTATTTCGGTTGATGATTGTTACCTTATTGGTGGAAACGCCAAAACCGGCACCTTTATCTTTAAGGGAGTTTAGCACAATTATATCCAGATTCTTTCGCTTGAGTTTCGATGTTGCGTTAGCAATCTCATTGTCAGTTTCCAAAGCAAAACCAATAAGCAGCTGGTGGCTTTTTTTTGCGGCACCCAATCCTGCTAAAATATCGGTAGTGGGTACCAGCTCGATATTTTTCAGGCCTGCTTCTTTTTTTATTTTTGAGGAAGTTTTATCCTTTGGGGTAAAATCGGCAACGGCCGCTGCCATAACGGCAATATCGGATTTGGAAAACAGTGATGTGCAGGCTTTTTCCATTTGTTCAGCGGTTTGCACATTGTGAACGGTTATTCCGTTGTGTTCAGCCTTAAGATGGGTTGGCCCGAGCACTAAATCCACCTGTGCGCCTCTTTCGGCAAATGACTTTGCTATTTCGATGCCCATCAGGCCGGAACTGCTGTTGCCTATAAATCGCACAGGGTCGATGGGTTCGTGGGTAGGGCCTGCCGATATTAAAACCTGTTTTCCTTTAAAGTCATCTTTATATTTAAAGAAATCGTTTAAAACCGAAAAAATTATTTCAGGTTCCTGCATTCTGCCTTTGCCTTCCAGTCCGCTGGCCAGTTCTCCCGAAGCCGGCTCAATAAGATGGTATCCCATCTGTTGTAGTTTAACAACATTTTGTTGGGTGGTAACATGTTTGTACATGTCCAAATCCATGGCCGGTGCAACAAAAACAGGGCATCTTGCCGACAAAACACTGGCAAGAAGCAGGTTGTCGGTAATACCGGTTACCATTTTAGCCATGGTGTTGGCCGTTAGAGGTGCCACTACAATGGCATCGGCCCACAGGCCGTTTTCAATATGGCTGTGCCAGGTTCCGTCACCGGTGTTGTAAAAATCGGTCAGAACAGGTTGCTCCGATAAAACAGAAAGTGTTAACGGTGTTACAAATTCCTTGGCGTAAGGCGTTAAAACAACCCTGACATTGGCTCCCTCTTTTTTTAGCAGTCGAATTAAAAAAGGAACTTTGTAGGCAGCTATG
The DNA here is from genome assembly GCA_015493215.1 of Bacteroidales bacterium. Lineage (GTDB taxonomy): Bacteria > Bacteroidota > Bacteroidia > Bacteroidales > F082 > B16-G9. The sequence continues at coordinate 8,916 of WGDP01000257.1, forward strand.
CCGCCTGAAATGCCAACAAGTATGTTTTTATCCTTAAGCATTTATTTAAAAGCTTTCGGCGCTCTTTTTGTGCGGGTTGCGGAAATAAATTTCTCCATTTAAAAATTCGTGAATGGCCAACAACGTGGGTTTTGGCAGCCGCTCGTAAAATTTGGCAATCTCAATTTGTTCACGATTTTCAAAAACCTCTTCCAGGTTGTCGTTATGCGTGGCAAATTCCGAAACTTTTTGGTTTAACTCTTCTTTCAGTTCGGCGCCAATCTGGTTGGCACGTTTCGATAAAATAGCAATGGTTTCATAAATGTTGCCCGTGTGGTCGTAAAACCGGTCCTTTTGACGGGTAACAGCAGTTGTTTCTGTTTTAATCTTTTTGTAATCCATCCGTTTATTTATTTTAAATGTTGTTTTGCTTCTTCGTTAATGTCTTTTAATTCTTTAAGGTATTTACTATCGGGAAACAGGTATTTTAAGCTGTTGTACGACTCAACCGTTTTTTCGTAACGCTCCTTTTGTTTTGAGTAGATACTTTTTTGAGCGTACTCAAAATTGGTTTTAACCATGTAATAATAAATTTCCTCTTTGAAATCGGTATCAGGGTAGTCGTCCAGCAAGTTTTCGAAGCTGGTATTGGCAGCCTGATAACTGCGCATCCTGTAATACAGTTTGGCAATGTTAAAGTCTTTCAATTCAAGTTTGGCTCTCAGCTTATCCATTAATTCGTTGGCTTCGGCTACTTTAGGGCTTTTCGGATACATGTCGATAAACTGCTGCAACTCGCTTAATGCCGTATAAGTGTTGGTTTGATCAAGGCTATATACGGGCGATGAAAGGTAATTACAATAGGCACTTTGATAGGCACATTCTTCGGCTTTATCACCCCTGGGGTACATCTGTATATATTGTTTGTAGTAGTAGCTTGCTATTTGATAATCATGGGTATTGTAGTAACACTGTGCTGTAAGATAGGTGAGGTTTTCGCCCTTTTCGGTACCCCGGTAAACCGCTCTGAGGATATCAAAGAATTGTAATGCTTTATTATAATCGCCTTTTTCGTATAAATCTAATCCGGTTTCGTACTTAAGGTCGTTATTACCACTTTTTAATACTTTTTGGTAATTTTTACACCCAAAGCTAAAAACCAGTAAACCAGATAGTAACGATATGAAAAATAATTTTTTTAACATTGCGCAAAAGTAATATAAATAATTGAACCATAAACGTAAAAATTTGAAGATTCTTATGTGGGATGACGGATGTTAACATCCCTTAACAGGATGGGTAAGAAACAGGGTAAAAGGTAGCGCCGGTTTGCTTTTGTTAGTTATAGGCTGTTTTTAGCGAGGAATTTTTTTTGATTGCTGTGCTTTGATGGATATGAATATCAATAGCCTGTATTATACCATAAACTCCTCCGGTTGGTCTCGAAGATCGAAAGTAATATTCTTTTACAATCGCTAAATTAACGCTAATTTTTCGGATATATCCGGTAAATTAACGCTATTTTTTATCATTGTTCCAATGGTTATGGTTCAGATAACTATTGGAATAATGCCTGTTTGTTCGGACAGGCAGGAATGATGCGGTTTATGATTTTACCTCCGAAAATCGTTGTTAACAACCCGTCAGTACCGCATTGCATTTAGATTTGTTCAATAAATTAAAATCAATACATTTGCAGCTCAAAATTTTAATTAATATGTAACATGGATATATTTGATAAATGTGTTGTAAACATGGGGCCGTTGGGCAAATATGCCAAAGGTGCCGAAGGATATTTTATGTTTCCCAAGTTGGAAGGGCCGCTAAGCAACCGGATGATGTTTAACGGAAAGGAACGGTTGATTTGGAGCTTGAATAACTATCTCGGGCTTGGTAATCATCCTGATGTCAGAGAAGCCGATGCTAAAGCTGCAGCAGAGTGGGGGATGGCTTATCCCATGGGCGCACGCATGATGTCGGGTCACACCAAATATCATGAACAGTTGGAAAACGAATTGGCAGCCTTTGAAAAAAAGGAAGCAGCCTATTTGCTTAATTACGGTTACCAGGGGATGGTTTCTATTATCCATTCGCTGGTGGGACGCAATGATGTTATAGTTTACGACTCGGAAGCCCATGCCTGTATTATCGATGGGATGAGGCTGAGTTTTGGAAAACGTTTTGTTTATCCTCATAACGATATGGCCAAACTCGAAAAAGAGTTGGGCAGAGCAACAAAACTTGCCGAAAAGCAAGGTGGTGGCATTTTAGTTATCACCGAAGGGGTTTATGGCATGTCGGGCGATTTGGGTAAACTTGATGAGATTGTAAAGCTTAAGGAAAAATATAATTTCAGACTCTTTATTGATGATGCACATGGATTTGGAACCATGGGGCCAACAGGTGCCGGTACCAGCGAGTTTTTTGGCGTAATGGATGAGGTTGATCTCTATTTCGGAACCTTTGCCAAGTCGATGGCCGGCATTGGCGGTTTTGTGGCCGGTAAAAAAGAGGTCATCAAATATTTGCAATACAACATGCGTTCGCAAATATATGCCAAGTCGTTGCCCATGCCCATGGTTATGGGGGCGTTAAAAAGATTGCAAATGCTCCGTGAAGAATCCGAACACCGCGAAAAACTCTGGTCTATTGTAAATGCATTACAAAACGGCTTGCGCGATTCAGGATTCAATATTGGCAATACTCAGTCGCCTGTTACTCCGGTAATGATGGAAGGTGGCGATGCCGAAGCCATTGGAGTTACTTACGATTTAAGAGAAGAATACAATATATTTTGCTCCATTGTTATCTATCCGGTTGTTCCCAAAGGGGTTATTTTATTGCGACTTATCCCTACAGCCATGCACACACTGGAGGATGTTGAATATACATTAAACGCCTTTAAAGCTGTTCAGAAAAAGTTGGATGATGGTACCTATGCCAAACTCGACCCCGAAAAGGTTTTTGATAAAATTCAGTTTTAAACTTTAGAAGTTAAAAACGGTTTGATAAGTTCAGACCGTTTTTTTATTTTTGTCCAATGGATAGTAAAGAGAAAAAGAAACTCCAACAACAGCGGCTTCTTTCAAAGCGGAATTTTTGGGTAATAGCTACCAACTCTACTTCGGCTTTTGTGTTGGCATTTCTGTTTATTTTTTATGTCAACCATTTTACTACCCTGCTTACTGCCGGTATGTTTGGCTATGATGTCAGCTTTAACTATTACGTTATTTTTTACCATATTGAACCTTACCAGTGGACCCACGATTCGGTTAAATTAATGTATAGTGCAGGCCCCATTTTGATTTTACTGGTGGGAATAATTTCGCTGATTGCCTTTTATTCAATGGTTGAAGAGGTTGCCAGAGCTAAAATATTTTTTGTCTGGCTTACCTTTTTATCGTTTAATTACTTTTTTGGTGGTTTGTTGTTGGGAAACCTTTTTACAAAAGGGGTAGGGCATGTGTTTAACTGGATGTACCTGAATAGTACCGAAAAAATGATTGTAGCCCTAATAGGCTTTTTCGGGTTGATAGGAACCGCTTTTTTAATGGCCAAACCCATCGCCATTTCTGCCAACTCATATTATAAAGAATTTAACCCCAGGCTGTTTCCGTTTTTTTTCACCTCACAAATTATTGTTCCTTTTCTTATTGGAACTGTTTTGGTGGAGCTTTATTTTCTGCCTAATCCCAATTTTCAGGTCATGTGGTTTTGGGCTCCCATGATTGTGCTGCTGTTGCTTATCTATAAGGTGCTTGATTCAGCCGACAACCTCTATTTTGATGAAGAAGACAGATACGTGCTGATATCAAAAGGAATGACCATTACTGCGGCAGCGGTATATATCGGCTTGCGCGTTATTCTGTCCCATGAGTTCTATATTAATTGGTGAGTTATTGAATCGCCAGTTTTTTTATTACAAAACCTTTACTCATGTTAATTTTTACGAAATAGATACCTTGTGGCACGGCTTCAATATTCATTAACACATGTTTACCGGTAGCTTTAATTGCAATGGACTGCTTCTGTCCGGAAATATCAAACAACTCAACACTTATAACAGGTTTACTGCTTTCGATGGCAATGTAATTATTGGCGGGATTAGGGTGAATAGAAACTGTTGGGTTGTCGTTTTCGGCAATTCCAACGCCGGTATCACAACTAAGTACTGCTTTCCAACCTGAATGAGTTACCATCCCATCGGAGTGAAATTTAAAGGTTAAAGCGCCTTCGTTATTGGTGGCAGTTATTTTGCCGGGGCTGTCAGTGCCGCAATAAGTCCCAATTGGCGTTGCACTGGTTGAGCTGCCATTGTATATTTCAAGGTAATCGTAGTTGCAGCTGTACTCGGGTTCCACATCAAAAGCGGTAAAGTCGGCCACCAATTTGGCGTTGTTTGTATCCGGAAAAAAGGTCATTACATAGTCTTCATCATTGCTGTAATCAGCATCAGCGCCACCTGAATCATAAAAATTGCCGCTACATACTGTGAACGAACCGTTTTGCATGTTATAATTTTCCGATACGCTGATGTAGTTTTCTTTGGTAAGCTGACTTTGTGCTCCGCTGGAGTCGGTTACGGTAAGGGTAACATCAAATTGCCCAAGTTGGTTATAAACAATGCCCTGTGGGTTTTGTTCCGATGAAGAAGCAGGCTCTCCTCCCGGAAAACTCCAACTCCACGAAACAATGCTGTCACCATAGGAGCTGTCGAAAAAGTTTACCGAATCACCACTGCTAATGGCTGTATCGCTGGCATAAAAGTCTGCCAACACAGGGCCGGCAGGCTGAAGCTGAACATCCAACACCGTTGCCTGCCTGTCGGTTACCGAAACAGTAATGGTTTGGTCGTTGTACCCAAAGGCTGAAAAAGTTATATCATAGGTTCCTGCCTTAAGCATACGATGGTAATTACCCACAGGAAGTGAAGAATAAACTTCCGAATTATCAATATCGTGCCCCTCAATAAAAACCTTTGCCTGTACTGGCGCGCCTGATACACTATTGGTAATTACACCTCGTACACCATAAGTGGATTCTTTCATATAATTTAAAAAAGAACGGTAATCATAATCCCAAAAATCAGGCAGTTGCGATGCGGGAGGCGTTTTGTCATCTGATAATTCCAATGTAAACTCCCTGCAATGTTTAAAATAGTTCATATAATCCTGTCTACCGCCGGTGATGCTGTACCAGGCATATCCATTGGTAACGCCGTTGTTTAAAGTCGTAAAATAATTTGCCGGAGCGTATTGATGGATGGTGTCGGCAAATTCGCGCGAAACAAAATACCACCAGTCGTTGTCGGCTGTAAGTCGCGACCAGGTGTCCCAGGGGTAGTTGGCCACTTCGGCGCCACCATGCAGGTTTGCTGACATAACAATGTTGTGTTCGTCAGCAAAATTCATAAACGCAACGGTTTCATCCTGATAGATATTGCCATCGGGATGAGAGCCGGCTTCCGGATCGGGATAGTTTCGGTTTAAATCAACATTGTTGGCGTTTGTACGGGTAGCTCCATAAACGGTATTGTTGCCGCCATGATAAGTGCCGTCAGGGTTGGCCAACGGGTTTATCCAAATGTCAATACTGTCAACCATATTGGTAACTTCCGGAATAACACCATAATTTGAAAGGAGGTAATCAATTAAGTGCAACATCAGCACATATCCGGTAACTTCGTCGCCATGCATGGTCGAAGTGTACAGAAACTGAGGCTCGTTTTGTGCGGTTGTCAAGTCGTTGTTAATGTGGATAAACAGCAACTCTCTGCCGCTTTCCAGTGTGTCGATACTAATATACTCGCACAACGACGGATAATCGGTGGCAAACTGTTGCATCATACTTACATAGCCTTCGTAAGTGGGGTAGAAATCCCAGTCGGTAATTTCCCTGATGTTGATATTGCTCAGCATTTTAGGCTGCCGCAACATGGAGGGAGGAGTGAGCACTTTATAGGTAAGGCCGGTTGTTAAAAACTTATCAAACTGAGCCTTGTTGGCATAAGCGATAATATGATTGTTTTCAATTTTATCCACATAAATTAGCTTCCCGACTTTTTGTAAATCAACCGGTAGATTTTTTGTTGGAATGGTAAAATAAACTTCGCCGCGATTATTTAAATAGTCGAAAGCTTTGTTTTTTTCGCTTTGCTGTCCAAAACCTGACAGGGAAAAAACAATAAAAAAAGCAACAATAAAAAACCGTTTCATTTGTAATGGGTTATTTTAATATGCGGAAATAATTTTTTGCAACTGAACCTGAAGCGCTTTGTTAATTTTTACCATGGGTAGCCGCAGGTTGTTTTTTGCCAGCTCCATCATGCTTAAAGCAGCTTTTATACCGGCCGGATTGCCGTCGGCAAAAATGGCATCAATAAACTCAAGCAGCGAAAAATGAATTTTCAGAGCTGCATCATAATTTTTGGCCTTTAGCAATCGAACCATATCGGAATATTGTTTTGGATAACCCATGGCAGCCACCGAAATAACACCATCGGCACCCATGGCCATCATGGGATAGGTAAGTGCATCATCACCCGAAAAAACCTTAAACCCTTTTGGCCTGTCGCGCAATAGTTTCATTATTTGCTCCATATTGCCCGAAGCTTCTTTAACACCCATAATGTTTTTAAACTCCTTTGCAAGCCTTACGGTTGTTTCAGCTGAAATGGTTGAACAGGTTCGTCCGGGAACATTATATAGAATGACCGGAACCGGGCTGGCACCGGCTATCAGTTTAAAATGGTTGTATATGCCTTTTTGATTGGGCTTATTATAATAAGGTGCTACCGATAAAATAGCGTCGATGCCGTCAAAGTCCTGACCTTTAATATAGTCAACAATGGCGTGGGTGTTGTTGCCACCGCATCCCAGCACAATGGGAACGCGTCCGTTAACAGTTTCTTTTATAAAATTTACCACTGCATACTTTTCGTCCATGCTGAGGGTAGCCGCTTCGCTGGTGGTTCCCAAGGCCACAATAAAATCAACGCCGCCGCCAATGATGTGTTCAATTATTTTTTCCAGCGATGTAAAATCCACTGTGCCATAATTATGGAAAGGGGTTACAATAGCAACTCCGGTTCCGTCGATGCCTGTTTTCATAAGTGTTGTTTTTTCAAAAAGGAGATGGTAAAATTAAGAAAATAATAATTTAAAAAGTCGTTTATTGAATTACCTTTGACAAATCATTTTATTATTTTGTTATTAAATGAAAATCACCTTCTTAGGAACCGGTACATCGCAAGGTATTCCTGTTGTGGCATGCCCGTGCGATGTTTGTGCAAGCACTGATGCAAAAGATAAGCGTTTGCGAACCTCTGTTTTAGTTGAGACTGATGGTCAATATTTTACAATTGATGCAGGTCCTGATTTTAGGTATCAAATGCTGCGAGAAAAGGTTAAACACCTTGATGCCATATTAATAACACACAGTCATAAAGATCATATTGGCGGGCTTGACGATGTGAGATCGTTTAATTATTTGCAGAAAAAAGCCATGGATATTTATGTGGCACCTTCGCACCAGAAGGAGATAATACGCGAATATTCGTATGCATTTCAGGAAAACCCCTATCCGGGTGTACCCGCCTTTAACTTAATTGATATTGGTGAATCGCCCTTTTATGTGGGCAATGTAAAAATAGAACCGTTGCCCGTTTTACATCTGAGAATGGAAGTAACAGGCTTTCGAATAGGCGATTTTGCCTATATAACCGATACAAATTATATTCCGGGTCATGTGTTGGCTCAACTGCTCGATTGTAAAGTTATTGTGCTCAATGCCCTGCGGAAGCGAAAACATCTGTCGCATTACAACCTTGGCGAAGCGGTTAGGGTGTTAAAATTTTTACGTCCCGAAAAGGCATATATTACACATATCAGTCATCTGATGGGATTTGATAAAACGGTTAATAAAGAACTCCCCGGTTTCATTGAGCTTGCTTACGACGGACTTGTGATTAATGTGTAAATGAGTTTGGTTTATAAAGTTTTTTTGATGCTAAATATTTTAAGTTTCGCAACCCCTATCTGCATATTGTAAATCATGCTTACCTTTGTCCGACTTATAAAGTTATTAACCGAAACTTTTTCAATCAAACATTAAAAAGAATGTAAAATGCCCAATCTATTTAAAGATATTCATTTAGGAAACCACAGCTTTTACACCCATCTTTATCGTTACCGCTATTTTGTTTTGTTCCTCGCCATTTTTATCGTCTATTTTTTTAATATGTTTATTGATATTATGAATATTGATGCGGCCCAATACGCATTGATATCCATGGAAATGAGCATCACAAAGAGTTTCCTGCACGTTTACCAGCTCGGGCATGATTATCTGGATAAACCACCGTTACTTTTCTGGCTTTCTTCCTTGTCGTTTCTGGGGTTCGGTATTTCTAATTTTACTTACAAGCTGCCTTCGGTTTTGGCCGCCCTGTTGGGTATATACAGTGTTTACCGCTTTTCCCGTATCTTTTACAGCAAAGAAAAATCCATTCTGGCAGCGCTAATCCTGGCAACCACTCAGGCGCTTTTCCTCATTACCAACGACGTTAGGACTGATACGCTGCTTTTGGGATTTACCATATTTTCTATCTGGCAGTTAATCGAATATCTCCGGAAAAAACGAATCATCAACCTGATACTGGGTTCTGTGGCAGTGGGTATGGCCATGCTGGCCAAAGGTCCAATCGGGATTGTGGTGCCTGCTGTGGCTTTGGGGAGCCACTTTTTGCTAAAAAAACAGTGGAAAAACATTTTTAAGCCCCAATGGCTGCTGTTGCTTGTCATTGTCCTTATTGTTTTGTTGCCCATGTGCTACGGTCTATATACCCAGTTTGACCTGCATCCCGAAAAAACGGTTTATGGTTTGCATGGCCCCTCAGGTTTGCGTTTTTTTTTCTGGACACAAAGTTTCGGCAGGATTACCGGTGCAAGTCAATGGGATAACCATACAGGATTCTTTTACTTTTTTAATACCATTTCGTGGGATTTCCAGCCCTGGTTACTCTTTTTTATCCCGGCTATCGTGTGTAGGTTCCTGCAACTCATCAAACGAAAATCAATTAAAAACGACAAGGCAGAATACGTTACCCTGGGCGGGTTTACCCTGATGTTCATTGCCTTGTCCCTGTCAAGGTACAAGCTCCCCCATTACATCTATGTCCTGTTCCCGTTTGCTGCAGTCATAACCGCCGATTTTATTTACAATTTAAAAAACCGGGCGTTAACCATCCTTTCAGGGGTACAGTTTGGCCTTATGCACTTTTTTTGGCTGATGATGGCCATTGATTTCATTTTTGTTTTTCCCCCAAAGAATCTGATTCTTCCCATCATCCTTACCATTCTTTTTATTATTACCTGGATAGTGTACAAAAAACTTCAATCCAAAACAGAACGAATTATTATCCCAACCATATTAACAGCTGTTGCTTTTAACTTGTTAATGGCTGTAAATTTCTATCCCCATCTCTTAACCTATCAGGCCGGTTCGCAAATCGGCCAAATGGTTGCAAATAAACATATTCCTGCCAACCGGTTTTATGATTGTGGTAGTTCCGATTTTGCCCTTGATTTTTACGCACGGCGTAACACTCCTCAAATTGCAGTTAAAGATATTCAAAAACTTCCCCCTGAAAGCCGGGTAGCTATGAATCAAAATGAATACGTAGCGTTTAAAAAAACCGGCGTCCCCTATAAACTCTTGAAGGTCTTTCCTTCTTTCAGGGTTACCCGGCTAAACCCGACTTTCCTGTACAAAAAAACAAGAAGCAAAACCCTTGAGAAAGTTTACCTGATTGAAACACAATAGCGTAAAAATAGAACAGTACTCGTTTTCCTGTTAGATAATAGCGAAATTTTGCAGAGGTCACCATTTGCGGATTTAAGGAGTTTATAAAAAAAGATAGGTGATGATGTCTTTTATGATAACTTTGCCGTATGACCGGAGAAATAATATTTCATGGAGAATATTTTACCCGAAATAAAATAAAAGACTTTAAATAAGTTCATCTTGAAAATATAGTGATATTCATAATAGCATGAATCAACATACAAATTATTAAACACATGAGAAATCTTATTTTATTAGTATCAGTAGTGGTTACCCTCGTATTTTCGTCGTGCCAAAATCAAACACACAAAAAATCTGCTCCAAAACGATACGTGGTTATGCTTTCGTTGGATGGCTTTCGGTGGGATTACGAAGATTTGTACCATACACCGGTTTTCGATTCCATTTCAAAGGCAGGTGTGCGCGCTCAATCAATGCAGCCTGTTTTCCCGTCAAAAACATTCCCCAATCATTATTCGCTGGCCACAGGGTTGTATGCTGATGGCCACGGTATCGTATTAAATAATTTTTATGCCGAGGATTTGGGTAAGGACTACAACAAAAAGGATAAATCAACGGTGGGTGAAGGTGCTTTTTACGGTGGTGAACCCATTTGGAATACAGCTGTAAAAAACGGACTTAAATCGGCCACCCTGTTTTGGGTAGGCTCCGAAGCCGATGTGCAGGGTATGCGACCCACTTATTGGAAAAAATACAATCAAAAGATGCCCTTTGCAGCCAGAATAGATACGGTTATCCACTGGCTTAACCTGCCATACGCCAAGAGGCCTCATCTTGTTATGTGGTATTATCACGAGCCTGACCATACCGGACATGGTTTTGGCCCCGAAAGTAAAGAAACTAAACAGGTAGTTGAGCAGATTGACAATTGGCTGGGCGATTTTTTCAGAGAGGCTCGTAAGCTGCCCATATACGATAGTATCGACTTTATTATTGTATCCGATCATGGCATGACGCAGCTGTCGCCTGACAAACAGGTAATTCTGGATGAATACATCGATACGGCAGATTTGGTCAGGTTTGATGGTTGGAATCCCAATTACAATCTTCAGGCTAAAGCCGGAAAAGAGATTAAAGTGTGGAATGCTTTACAAAAGATTCCTCATGTTCAGGTTTGGAAACGGGGTACTCTGCCCAAAAGGTTGAACTATGGAAATAATTTACGAATTTACAACTACGTTTTAGTAGGTAAACCCGGATGGAGCGTTTACTGGTCGTGGCAAAACAAAAAGGGCAGAGGTGCACACGGGTACGATAACACCTTTATGGATATGCAGGCAATTTTTTATGCCATGGGACCCGATTTTAAAGCCGGATACAGGCAACCTGCGTTCCCAAATGTGGATGTTTATTCGCTTGTTTCAAAGCTGCTTGGCATAAAACCGGCTCCAAACAACGGAAATATAAAAGATGTTGAAGAAATGCTGAAATAACAGGTTTAAAACAGGAGTTAGCCTGAAAATCTTTTTTTTCAAACAATATTTAAAAGCTATTTTGGTTTTAGTAACTAAAAGTTATTTTTGCACCAAAAATATTAAACTATGGATTTGACGAAAGTATTATCAATCTCCGGAAAACCCGGCCTGTTTTTAATGGTTGGCGATGCCAAAAATAAAATTATTATTGAGTCGTTAACCGATGGCAAGCGCTATCCGGCTTTTTCGCACGACAAAATCAGTTCGTTGAAAGAGATTAGTATCTATACCGAAACTGATGACCTTCCATTGGAAGATGCGTTCAAAAATCTTTTCAAAGCACTGGACGGAAAACCTGTTGATAATCCTAAAAAAATGCCGTCGGACGATTTGAAAGCGCTTTTTGAAAAAGCTGTTCCCGATTACGATAAGGAGTCGGTTTATGTTTCAAATATGAAAAGTGTTTTCACCTGGTACAATATCCTTGTTGAAAAAAACATGATTGATTTGGACGAACCGACTGAATCCGGCGAGGAACCCGAATCAAAAGAGGAAAAACAAGATACACCCAAGGAGGACTAACCGGTGTATAAAAAACTGATACGGCCGTTGCTATTCAGTTTTGACCCTGAAAAGGTGCATCATTTTGCCACCGGTTCATTAAAATTTCTTTTTTCCATACCTCTGCTTGGTAAGGCTGTAAGCAGCTATGCATCTGTTAAAGATAAAAAGCTTGAACGGAAGCTGTTTGGTTTAACCTTTCCCAATCCAGTGGGCATTGCTGCGGGTTTTGATAAAAATGCAGCATTTTTTAACGAGTTGGGAAATCTTGGCTTTGGCTTTGTTGAGGTGGGTACGGTTACACCTAAAGGACAACCCGGAAATAAAAAGCCCCGTTTGTTCAGGCTGCCGAAGGATAAAGCCCTGATCAATCGAATGGGATTTAATAACAAGGGTTTGCAAAGCGCAGTTGAAAACCTCAGACAGAGGAGGGGAAATATTATTGTTGGCGGTAACCTTGGTAAAAATACAGCCACACCAAATAGTAAAGCAGTTGACGATTATGTTACCCTGTTTAACGGCTTGTTTGATTATGTTGATTATTTCACTGTAAATGTTAGCTGTCCAAATATTAGCGACTTACGAGAGTTGCAGGATCAGGACGCTTTGCTTGAGATATTAAACAGCTTGCAAACCATTAATCTTAAGAAAAATAAGCCAAAACCAATATTGCTAAAACTTTCGCCCGATTTAAACGAGAAACAGCTTGATGAAGTTATTGAAGTGATAGCACAAACTAATATTGACGGAGTGGTTGCTGTAAACACTACGGTTTCAAGAAATCTGTTGGGTACCGAAAAGGCTGTTGTCGAATCAATAGGTAAAGGGGGGTTAAGTGGCCGTCCCGTTGGGAACAGAAGTACGGAAGTTATACGATACCTGTCGCAAAAATCGAATAAGGCATTTCCTATAATTGGCGTGGGAGGCATATTTACTCCCGAAGATGCCATGGAAAAATTAAATGCAGGTGCCGATTTGGTGCAGGTTTATACAGGTTTTATTTACGAAGGCCCTTTTATTGCGCGCAAAATAAATAAACACTTGTTAAATAGTGTGTTGTAAATATTTCTCGTTACTTATGCACATTTAATCAACAGGGCTGATAAGTATAAAAATTATCCTTAATTTTGTATCCTGAAATGAAACAAATAACTCAGTTCAGGCAGTTGGAATTAATTTGCAATGGTTCACTTGCAGATTACAATATATATTTAATCAGACGACTTTTATTTTTTAGAAGTCGTCTTTTTTTTGTGCTGAAAAACCCAAATTAAATAACAAAATATGATTAATCTGAAGAACAGAAGTCTGATTTCAATTACAGACTACAGCAAAGAAGAAATCCTTAAGGTATTGGAGATTGCAGAGGATTTTGAAAAAGATCAGCGGCAGCAGATTTTAACAAAAAATGTAATCGCGTCACTGTTTTTTGAGCCTTCTACCCGAACCCGGCTGAGTTTTGAAAGCGCAGTTCAGTATCTTGGAGGTAGTATTATCGGGTTTGCCAGCGCCGACACCTCCAGCGTTAAAAAGGGTGAGTCGTTAAAGGACACCATCCTTACGGTAAGTAATTATTCCGATTTAATTGTGATGCGAAATCCTTTGGACGGCAGTGCCCGCTTTGCCAGTGAGGTTTCACCGGTACCAATTATCAATGCGGGTGACGGTGCTAATCAGCATCCCACGCAGTGCCTGCTCGATTTGTATTCCATAAAAAAAACGCAGGGAACTCTTGAAAATATACACATAGCCTTGGTGGGCGATTTAAAATACGGACGTACTGTTCACTCATTGGTTCAGGCACTTAGCCTCTTTAATGCTACCTTCCATTTGGTTTCACCCGATTCGCTAAAATTGCCAAGCGCCGTGAAAACATACATCAAAAATGCAGGGTTGGAGTATCATCAATATACCGACCTCAATGAGGTAATCCCAATTGCTGACATTGTTTATATGACGCGTGTGCAGGGTGAGCGGTTTCCCGACCCGCTGGAATATGAAAAGGTAAAAAACGCCTATATTCTGGAAAATTCCATGCTGGAAGGCTCGAAACCCAACATGCGAATCCTTCACCCTTTGCCTCGTGTAAACGAAATTAACGAGGATGTTGACAGCAACCCGAAAGCCTACTATTTTCAGCAGGCTAAAAACGGCGTTTATGTTCGTCAGGCACTTATTGCGGCTATTCTCGGCCTTAAATCATAAGCAAAAAAAAGTAATCATGGATACAAATAAAAGAAAAGAATTAAAAGTTTCGGCACTTCGAAATGGCACCGTAATCGATCATATACCTGCTGAAAATACCTTTCAGGTGATAAAAATTTTAGGCCTGGAAAACAGCACCAGCCAGATATACATTGGAAACCATCTTGACAGCAAAAAGTTTGGAACCAAAGGAATTATCAAGATTAGCGGCAAGTTTTTTGAGAAAGATGAAATTAATAAAATTTCATTGGCAGCACCCTCGGCTACCCTTATTGAAATAAAAGATTACGAGGTGGTTAATAAAGCTAAAGTTGAAACTCCTGATACCATTGAAAAAATTGTAAGATGTTTTAACCCGAAATGTGTTACCAATAATCAAAATATTAAAACAAAGTTTAGAGTAATATCCGACCATCATAACAGGATGAAACTGAGATGTCATTATTGCGAAAAAACCATGTCAAAGGAAAACATTGAGTTTATCTAATTTATGAAAAAACATCCTGTTAAATTGCTGATTGAAAGAGGGGAGGGGCTGCATCTTGATTTTAAGTTTGGAATAAGTGATGCCGCCAAAATTGCCCGTTCGCTGGTGGCATTTGCCAATACCGGCGGCGGAAAGTTGTTGATTGGGGTAAACGATGATGGAACAATTAGAGGAATTCAATCGGAAGAAGAATTTTATATGATTGAAAATGCTGCTCAAAATTACTGTAAACCGGAGGTTCGTTTTACAAGCAAAGAGTGGATGCTGAAAGGGAAAAAAATACTGGAAGTGGATATTCCTGTTAGTGGCAATAAACCGCACCGCGCACCTGATAAGGATGGCAGGCTTAAAGCATTTTTCAGAAGCGAGGATGAAAACCTGTTGGCTACCGGTGTTCAAATGAAGGTATGGTTAAAATATTATTCCGACAAAAACATTAATATTTCCATCGAAGGAGATTATAAATGGCTGCTGGAATATTTACAAAAGTATTCAACCATTACCGTTAACGAGTTTCGTAATTATGCAGGTATAAGCAAGCATCTGGCCGAAGATATTCTTTCCGATTTTGTTGTAATAGATGTAATCAGGATGGAAATGAATAAAAGAGAGGCTGTTTTTTCGTTGAAGTAATTAGTGCCATACTTTTTATATTCGTGTATTATTATGGCTCCTGTTTTTAGGAATTTAGGCGCAGAAATCCCAAAATTCAAATTTCAATGCGTATTTAACCCTAAAGCAGCCCGTTTATTCCTCTGAACGCCCTGAAAGGGCAATTTATTCTATCCCAATGACAAAGTCTTGGGAATAATCCGGCAAAGAAGGCATTGTCGCCCTGAAAGGGCAGTTTAATGAATCAGTAGTATATCTCATTTTGAAATACTAAGCTGCCCTTTCAGGGCGTTTTTATCTGCTCCTTATTTAACCTGTAGCGCTGCCACAGGTTAAAATAAACAAGACTTTCTGCCTTGCTCTTCGTACCGGTGTTGAGACGAACTACCGTTCGTCTCAACCATAATTTCGAACGGGCAGACGAACCTGTCTCACTGCGTCCTAATGCATATCTGCACTTACTACCGTTCCAAAATTTTCGGGAATTGCAAAATTGAACTCCGGATTCGTTTTCGTGAATTAGTAAATTGTCTTTTCTGATTTATACAGGTTAGTTTTACCAACCGTAAACTTTTAAGATACCCTTTACGGTTATTTTTGCTCCTGTTTCCAGTTTTACGGAGTAACACTCTACGGTGTCGGAAACAGGGATATAAGGAAAATTAGTTGCGGTGGACGGAATGGTTATGTCGGTTGTGCAATCAGGTAAAGTTCCTGTGTCCCAGTTGGCAGTGTTGCTCCAAAGAGTGTCGGTACTGCCCGTCCAGGTTGCAACGGTGGAGTCGGAAACGTCCAATGTGTAATCTTCAACTTCGCCATAGTCGGTATTACTGCAAGGGTAAACGCCGTAGTCATCATAATAATGTGTACGGATGCGCATCCGGGTTTTTCCCAAAACAGCTGTATCGGGAACCGCAAAGTCAAAAGTACCTCCGCCGCCATTGTTTTTATCTACAACCATCTCTTCGCCATCGTCCCAAAAATCACCATCTCTGTTCCAGTCAACCCAAACAAAAACATCAAGATAGGGCGTGTAAGAAGCATCGGTTACACTGTTTGAAATTGTCAGCTTGTGCGTCTTCCCCCTTAGCACTTTTGTAGAAACGGATGTCCAATCTTCGTAATATTTATCATTGGGGTCGGCATCGCCAACGTTTGTTGCAGTGGATGTGTTGTCAATTTTACATAATTTTACCCTGTTAATATATCCCCATGAGTTGTGAGAATAGGCTTCACAATACCCTGTGGGAGCATCGCCAACAGAAATGTATCCTGATTTAATTAAGGTATCGCTGCCGTAGCTGTTTTGAACGGCAAGTGTAACGGTGTAGCTGCCTGTGTCGGAAAATTGAACCTGAGGGTTTTGTGAAGTAGCGGCTGTTCCGTTAACATAGCTAACCGTAGATGGTGAAAACGACCAGCTCCACGAAGTTGGAATATGGATAGAGGCATCAAAAAAATCGACCTGCTGTCCTGCTCTCGGAGAAAGATTTGAGGCGTAAAAACCGGAAACCGGTGCCCGGTTTGTTGTAAACCTGCCATCCATCACAAGCGAAAAAGCCTGCCTGCTATTTTGTAAAGTTCCGTTGTGATTGATTTTAACCTGATAAACATGACCTGAGTCTGCTTTGGCAATGTCAACCTGCTCAACATTATCAACATTGTTTTCGCCTTTCACTGCTGAATCCGAAGGGTTGTCCTTGTCAAGTTTCCAGGGGTAGTAAACGGTGTTTGTATTGGTATCGGTAACAGTCAGGTTCAGGTCGTTCACCAATATGGTATCCGGCGGATCAACCATAGTGGGGGGGATGTTGCCCACAGGATCAGTCCATACCAGCGTAAAGCGCAGGGAATTAGTATCGCTGACAGCAACGTTAATAAGGATGCTGTCACCATCTTCCAGCATCCCTTCATAAATCACGTCTGTAGTGTCATCTTCGGCAATTTTCAGGGCTGCTTTTTCCGTGTTCATCAGTCCCCAGCCAAAGGAGTAGTCGGGGCCATCGTAGCTGCCGGCTTCATCGGCAGTATTGATAATAAGTGCTTTCATGGTGGCAGCCCTCATTTTTTTGCCGCTGCCAAAAGTGTTTTCGTATTGCTGAATTAACAAAGCTATGGAACCGGTTACTGAGGGTGCCGACATGGAGGTTCCACTTAAAGAGGTGTAGGTATTATCGGCAGTTGAGTAGGTGGAGTAAAGGCTGCTTCCGTTGGCAACAATATCGGGTTTAATTCTTCCGTCATCAGCCGGCCCCCAGGAGCTAAAACTGGTCATCACTACATCCGAAGGCTTTGTGTATCCTGATGTTATGTCGTTTACCGCACCTACTGTTAATATGTTTTTTGAAATTCCCAACTGGTCAATACAGTCGTAAGGCCCGTCAGGCGGGTGCCCTGTGCCACTGTCGTTTCTGTCGTTTCCGGCTGATTTTACAATTAAATAATAAGGTGCGTCAAAGGCAATTTCATCCCAGCGTTGCGAGGTTTCATCATAAAAACCAAATTTGTAGTCTTCATCGTTGCTAACGGTGGTATCTCCCCACCATGTGCTTCCATTCCAACCTCTTAAAAAACCATAGGAATGATTGCTTACCAACATGCCGTTGGCGGCTTCCATGGCCATTTCCGAGCCGTCGTAATTCCAGTCGTGCGATTCCAATGAAGCCGCCGGAGCCATTCCTTTTGCTGATGCTGTTACACCTGAGGCAATGATGGTGCCTGCAACGTGGGTGGAATGGTAGTGTATGCTTGCTGCATCGTTGTTATGTGCTCTACCCCCAAATTCCTGATGGGTAGTTCGTACACTGCCGGCATCCCACTCGTGGGCAGTAACTCCTGACCCGTCCAATGACAATCCGGCTCCACCTCCGCTAAAAACTTTGTCAGTGGAAATAGTTTTTGCCGAATTTGCATTGTCGGCAACATAATATTGCGGATTTCCTCTTTTATCGATAAACTGTAATTCAATGGTAACGCCGGCACTGTCTTTTCTTAAAGTATAACCTTCTATTGAAGCTGCAAACAGCGCTTTTTGTTTTCTTATTTTTTCAATTGCTTTTTGTGTGTTGGCAAAATGGATGAGCTTGTTTCGGTTGGTTGTAATTTGAGCATGGATTTTTGATGTAATCATAAATAGCATGATGACAGTAATCGTTAACAGGATTTCTGTTGGGAAGCTTCTCCGATGAAAAAATAGGTGTAACATAAATAAATAGATGGCTAACAATTTTGTAAAATTATAAAAAAAAGAGGCTGCTTCAATGAACAGCCTCTTTTTTCATATAAATTATCTAAAAAAATTTATGCAAGTCTCCTTCTGCGATAGGCTACAACCATAAAGAGGAGGATAAAGAAAATACCTGCATATACTGCCCAGTCGGATAGGGGTACAGGCGGTGCCTGAGTCTCTTCAATGGTAAAGTCATCGATACCCGAGTTGTCTGTACCGAAACCATATATTGACATACCCCTGAACCTGAATTGTACATCGTCTGATTTTTTAAACCCGAGATTCATTTCTACTTTAAACCATTGCTCCGTAGTTGAGTGATCATGTGTATAAAGGGTTTCCCAGGTTGCTCCACCGTCCAGTGAAATTTCAAAATAGATGGGGTTGGTTGCAGCGTCGGAGCCAATCCATGCCCAATAGCTTACCTTATACCATTTATCAGGTGTTGAAAGGTCAAATTTGGGGGTAAGCAAATTAAACGGACTTTCACTTGCATAGGTAAAATAATCGTCAAGTAGTGCATAATAGCCTGTTCCTGAAGTGTGATCTCCGCTTGGCCCGTGGGAGTTGTCTGTTACAAATTCCCACTCGCCGCCGGCGTCACTCGGGTCGTTTGTCCAGCAGTTGGCAATACTTCCGGCATTTTCAAAGTCGGTGGAATAGGGGAATGTTGTAATTTTTGCAGGACATGCAGTTGTAAAATGAAGTGGGCCGATATAGCTACTTCCACAATCTGTTTGTACATATGCATCGTAAGTTGTGCCACCTGTTAAACCGGAAGCAACAACTGTTGTATCGCTAACGTTACCACTGGCAATAACCCCGGTTCCTTGTGCATTACCCAAAGGTACTACTTCCCAGTTATATCCTGTGGCACCGGAAGCAGGATTCCAGGCAAGCCTTGCTGTTGTGGTAGTCAAATCGGAGGCTGTCAAGCCACTGGGAGGAGGGCAGGAGGGCATTTCCTTAACGCTGACGTCATCCACCAAGATATCATTATAATATGTAGTTGAAGCTGTTCCTGTAACTACAAATTTAAACTGAACATCACCGGTAATTGTGTAACCTGATAAATCAAATAAACCCTGTAGCCATGAAGCATCATCACCTGCGTAGGTTAATAAGGTATTCCATGCGGCACCATCATAAAATGATACGGTTAACGTATTATTATCTCCGGGGTTATCTGTGTTATTACTAAAATAGTAAAATTCAAAGGCAGGTGTTGTAAAGCCACTTAAGTCAACATAAGGTGTGATAAGTGCATTGGTTCCTACACCACCGCTTCCATCAATCCATGCATAATTAGTTCCCCCACCTGGGGTATGGTCACCTGCAGAACTGGCACCATAACCGGCTCCTGTACTGAAGAGCCAACTTTCGGTTCCTGAATTATCCCAACAAGCAGGTGTTGAAGAAGAAGAGAAATCTTCGGAAAGTGTGGTTACAGTTGCACAAGCCGTTGTAAAGGTGTTAGGCCCTACCCATGCACTGGTACCGGTATTGTTCTGATCACAGTCACTACGTACATACCAGTCGTAAGTGGTTGCAGCAGTTCCTCCAGCCCAAGTATAAGGGTTGGTAGTTACATCATTGGCCGTTGGCGGGGTGTCTTGCGCGGGAGTTGTTCCGCCCGATGTTGTAACATAGATGTCCCAGTGGGAACCGCTGGCATCTGTCCATCCTAAATCAGCACCGCTTGAGGTGATGTTGGTTACGGTTTGGGCGGTGGGATCGGGGCAGGCAGGAGGTGCATCAATATTTACATCATCCAAATAAACATAATAAAGATAGTTGCCATAATAATGCCATGCAAAAAAGATTGTGCTTCCTACATAGGCGCTTAAGTCAACTGTTGTTTCTTGCCAGTCGCTATTTGATAAAGCGACAGATGTCCATGAACTTACAGCAGAAGAGGATTGACTTGTTGTAGATATCCCCCATTCCAAAGTTTCTGATGAACTATTGTACTTTCTGTGCCAAAAGGTGAGTTGAGTATAACTTCCTGTTACGTGAATGGTATCTGTAAACAGATATTGGTTGTAATCGCTGGCCGAACTATAAGAACTAAACCGGCATGAATAGGTTCCGCCCGTAGTGTGGTTTTGACTACTGCTTTTGGTAATGTCGTTTGCAGCATCACCAAGCTCTTTGACCCAACCATTGGGTAAAAATGTCCCCTCAAAATCTTCCGTGTAAGGAAATGATGTGATTTGTGCTTTTCCTATCCAAGGTATAAAAAAAGCAAGCATTAAAATCAAAAGTAATTTTCTCTTCATAATAAATAGGTTTTTAGTTAAAACAATAATCTTTTTGCTGTTTATGAATCGTTAAAAATACTTAAAATGAACGTGCAATGCTATAAAAAGTACGATTACTTTATAAATGGCATTCTTTGATTTATAAATGGTTAAATTTATACAATAAGTGGTACATTTTTTATATTTGAGATTAATATTTGGGTTCCGCAATGTAAAAAAAGGGTGGGAATTAATATACATAAAAAATCCCCCGAACTTTTGGTTCGGGGGATTTTTATTTTATAGAAACTAACTTTTCTCTATACAAAACAGCAAACTGTTTATAGACAAAGAATTATTAAAATCTAAATAAGGTGGTCTTTTAATAAAAGACTACTTATTTAAATTATACAGTTTTTTACTGCCATAGGCAGCACCTAATCCCAAAAGGATAAACAAGCCACCACCGATGGGAGCACCACCACCACCCGGTCCGGGACCATCTCTTTCGGGTCCTTTTTCCTGCATGGCCGGATCATCTTTAGCTCCTGGCGATTGTGTTTGAGCATTTGTAAGGTAAGGTAAAGCAGTGAACAGCGTTACGGCTACCAATAAAGTGAGTAATTTTTTCATTTTTCTTATTTTTTCATTTAGATGTTTCAGGGTGTAAAGATAATATTTTTTTTAATATTCAAAATAGATTTTTAAAATTAATTAACCTGTAGTTGTTAATTGCGTTGACCGGCTTTACGTCAGGTAAATCATCCGGATTTTCAAGTCCGGACGAGTTTGGAACCATTAGAACTGTTCTGGTTGAGGTTGGATTGCGCGAAGCGGCCTGAGTGGTTGAAAACCAACTAATTGTGGTGGCGTGAACGGCGGGTAAATCCAAACGTACTTGTGAGTTGTAAAAACCTTAGTTAACACTATCCGTTTTTCTTCGAAAAACAGGGTGTAATATATTGTCTTTAATGACTATGATTAAAGCTATTATATAAAAGTTGTCGAGCATCATGTCGAACAAAAACTGTTGAACGGCCGAGTTGTAATATCCTGTAAGAAATATTAAAAAGATTACCTGAATAACAACAAACGAAACGATGTTTATTGTCAGTAGTTTAAGGGCTGTTTTAAAATTCAGTACAAAAAATAAAAACAGCTGCCACGATAAAACTATCACAAAGGGCTCCATAAGCCCTCCGGTTTCCTGCGGATAGTTTCCCATTCTTCCCTGAACACGGGTATAAACCCTGAATTGATAAGTGTTATCCTTTCCTGTTGTTTCCAAATCAATTCTGGTATCTTTTTTTATAATTGGTAGCACTATATTGGTAATCCCTACCAACGATTGTTCATATGTTCGTTCAGCCCCCATTTCCCATGCCGTAAAAATGATAATGGAGATGGCGATTAGCAGTAATATTTTTTTTATGTATGACCAAAGCATGTCCTTAGTTTATTTTTTTAATATTGTGTATTGCTTTCATCCGGGTTGTCACTTTGTACATTGGAAGTATTGTTGTATCTCCATGCCCAAATCAGGAATACTAAAAAGCCAAATAAAATATTCCAAAGATAATCGTGAACCAAATGAAACATTTTTTGTGAATAGCTTCCGATGTACCCCACGGTAATAAAACGTAAATTGTTAATTACAAACACTGCCAGTAAAAAAATAAGCAGGGTTATAAGTCTTTGTTTCCAGTTTACCGGTGAAAACAGGCTTAAAAAGATAACAAAAAGATAAAAATTGTAGGCTGTACATTCCATTACTACTTTCATGGTATAACCACCTATGGTTAAAAACGGAAATGCAGTACTGGAAACAGGAATGAAAAATACTTTTCCAAACAGTAGTGAGGATTGCAGTGTAAAACTTATAAAAAATTGGGCAACTTCATTTTTTATGGAGGGCAGATGCATAATTGAACTGGACACAATCCATAAAGTTACCGCTGCAATCAACGGGAGAAATTGTTTGATTAGCTGTTTATTAGCTACTCGTTTGTCTTGCTGATCGGGATGCCTGCGTTTTTTTGTTTTCTTTTTTTTGCTCATCTTAGAAGGAAAAAAATTCTTTTATACCTGATTGTTTGCAACAAAAAAAGCCACTATAAGAAGTGGCTTTTTTTGTTAAAATAAAATAGACTAAGCAATGCTTCTTCTGTATCTGATTACTACAAAAGTTCCGATAAGCAGAACGCCCAACAAAATGGCCCAGTTTGAAACAGGGACTGCTGCTGTACTTTCATCACCTGTAATTTCAAAACAGAGATCGTAGTTGGCTCTGCCAGCCCAGGCGCTATAACTTGAAGATTGTCCCCAGGTAGCCGGCCAGGCACCACCAAACAGTTGATCCGGGTCGCGATCGGCAAAAACATAGTTTGCCTGTGGAGCATTGTTCCATGCCGAACCCCATTGTCCATTTGTGTTATAAGGCATTACGGCTACAATTGATATCCAGTAATGTCCTGCATTCAATTGTATTGTTGAATTAAGTGGAATATCAAATCTTCCACCGGATGTTTCCGAAAAGGTTAATCCTGTTTGCTCAAACATTGGTGTTGCTGCAGGCAATCCACTCATGTCAGCAAAAATCTGAACAGTAAAACTTGTGGCCGGACCTGTTCCGTTCCAATAGCCACCTATTGTTGCAACCGAAGTAACGTTCCATGTTTTTCCAATGGGAATAATAAAGTCATCAGCTGTTTGAGCTATGCTGTTGCTGAAATCGGTAAATTGTTGTGAAGCTACAACCGGAATAGTGTCAACAGGGTTCATTTGTGCATATAAAACACCGGCCTGACTACCGTAATTACCGGCAGTAACACTTCCGCCTTCGGGGGTTTGAGCCATCAAGAATGTGGTCATAAATACGGAAAGCAAAATCAATGTAAACTTTTTCATGAGTTAATCTTTTTTATTTTTTTAATAGTTAATTTATATTTAAAGCAAAGAAAAGAAAAATTTGCTTTAAATGGAACAAAAAGAAAAAATAAATTTTAACTTTTCAGTTCGACAAATATAACTAATATTGCTGCAATTATGAAGCATTTTGTAAAAATAGTTTTAGTTGTGTTGCTATTTTCCAGTGGCAATGATGTATTGATTGCCCAACAAGGTAGTTCTGATGTTGTAACAATGGATACCGTTAATTATAGTAAATCCGGTGCAGCCCGTTTTGTACCGGACTATAGGTTTGGCCTCAGCACCTCATTTGGGAGTTTTACACCCGGGGTTGGTCTTTATGCTGCCTCTTTAAGTGCGGAAGCAGGCGATATTGTTTTGGGGAGGATTAGGATTTCAGCAGGAATGAGCTTAGGGGCTGTTTTTATCGGTAACACAAGAAACAGACATTCTCTTTTGTTTGATGCTCCATTAAACTATGGTTCGTTATTTGTAAAAGGCGAGTATGTCGTTAATAAAAGCATCACTGTTACCGCATTGGGATATAAAACGATGAACCTGAGGCCGTCCTTAACCGGCGAGGAACAACTTAATCCTCACGCATTGGATTTGAGCAATCAGGGAATGATGATTAATCTCAATTACAAGGTTAACGATAATTTTCAGATTAATGCCACCTTATCCTATAATAAAGGTTATTACAACCCCTATTTCAAAGGCACAAATAATGGAAATTTTAATAATCCTGCCATCAATGGTTTTGGAACCGGATTTCATGGATTTTATCCTTATTGATTGTTGATTTTATATGGTCTGTTTTCGGCACAATAGTTGTTTAACCTTATGCTTTAAAACACTTACCTACCATGAAAAATTTTGTCGCAGTTTTGTTATTGATACTAGTTGTTGTTTCTTTTTGGGGATGCCCAAACCTTTCTAAATTCAAATATCCGAAAGCCTATTTTCCTGTAACGCCGGTAAATCTTGATTTCGTTAACTCTGAGTACGATGATTATAATTCAGCTTTGCCTGAAACCCATTACGGCAGGGAGTTAATTTTTTCCTCAAATCGCAATTCTGCGGGTAATGATTTTGATATTTATGGCGATAAATTTCATGCTGCCTGGTATATGGAGACGGGAACTTTGCAGGTTGATAACTCTGATTTCTGGCAAAATACTACTTATGTTGTTAAGCTGTTGAGGCAGATTGAAAAGGAGGGGGATCAGTTTGCGCCTTATGCCATTGGTTTTGATACAATTGTTAATGATACGGTAACGCGAATAAATCTGATTGCTTACTCTACGACCGATGGTTCTTACAGCTTTTTCTCGAAGTTTGTTTACAGCCAGTCAACCGATGGAGGAGTAACCAATAGGGTGGAAGGGCCGACTGAAATCTCATTCCTGGGTGATCCGGTGCGACAGCAATATGTATCCTTTTATGGTAAAGATGTTCTTAGCCTTGATTGGGGGGATAGCAACCCAAACTTGTTCAGTGAGATGTATTTTGATTACACGAACGAAGGGGGCTCCGATATTGCAAAAATTATTATTCCTGACAGCCTGAATTTTATGCAGTTTCTTACTTCCGCAGGCGAATATGAAAAAATTCCGGTAGATATTTTAAACTCTTCATCCAACGACCGTTGTCCATACGTTAACGGGCAGTTCATGGTTTTTACTTCTGACCGCCCGGGAGGTTACGGTGGTTACGACCTCTATTATTCCCGGTTTGAAAATGGAGAATGGACCGAACCTGTTAACTTTGGCGATAAAATTAATACCGAGTTTGATGAGTTTCGACCCTTGGTTGTTCAGGTAACTAATTTTGAAAATGATTTGATGATTTTTTCCTCTGACCGTCCGGGCGGATTGGGCGGATTCGATTTGTATTATGTTGGAATTCCAAAAATCAACCCGATTGTCTATATTGAAAAGTAAACAGTATTTACATCGGGTTCCCCTGTTAATTTATACCAAAATCCGTCGGTATAAAAGTTAAGGCACTTTGAAGTGGTATTAAAAATTACCAAACCATTCGCCGGAGTAGTTATGTCATCCCGTTCCTCTTTAGTCATCCTGGGAGGCAAAAAACTTTTGGTAATGCTCCTTGTCTCCAACATAGCTGACGAATCAGGTTCATCCCCATTAGTACTGATGGAAACCTGTGCTATTACACTATGGCTTAAGGCAATAGTCATTGCTGCAACAATCACAAAAACTTTTGTAAACTTATTCATGGTAGTAAAATTTAATGATTATCCTTGATGAAACTTGTATGATAAATATAGGAATCATTTTTCGTTAGGTATAATTGCTGCTTCTTTAGATATTAGGTGCTTTTATATAAAAAAAGCAACTATCGTTTAGTTGCTACTAAGATACTAATATTTAAAGCTTATTACAAATTTTTTTAATATTGGCCAATGTTCTGACACTTCGGTGCAGCCATTTGTTTATCAAATAATAAACGGATGCCTGCAAATAATAAATAACTTACAGCACTTATCCTCCTTATTTTGAAAAAACGTTTATTATTTTTATTTTTGAGCGTGTAAACCCGTTTAATGGCTGAAAGGTCGTAATACCGGAATGTTTAATAATTTAAAAGTTAATGTTATGAAATTTACAAAAAGTATTATGGTTTTGATGGGGCTTGCACTAAGCTTTGTCACCTTAATGAGTTCGCAGTGTAACGGAACCGATAACCCGCCGGATCCTGATTGTTCCGGATATATTCAGGCAACAGCAACAGGCAATGTAAACCAAAGCTACTGTTTCGATACCAACCCTCAGTACGTTTATGATGAAGAAAACGAAAGGGTAAGCTTTAGTGCCACAGTTACAATCGAAGGAGTTATCTATGCCTGCGACTTGTCAGCAGTTCCTTTTGTTGCAGGTACACAAAATTACTCTTGCGGGCCTGATAATCCCGGTTTTGTTGAGTTGATTTTGCATGGTGAAAACAATGAGTTTTACCAATCACAATCCGGTTCACTTATCATTACCGAGGCTGATGCCACCCATTTAAAGGCTACTTTTAATGTGGTAACCAAGGGCTATAATAACGGTAAAACGGTTAACCTGCAGGGGAGTGTTAACTATTCGGGTTCGTGATACGTAAATTAGTTTGTCCGTAATTTAATGATACCTATTTGGCAGGCAGGTTGCGCATCACTTTAAACTAAACCATCCTTCGATTAGTTTATCGCGATTTTGTTCATTTCGATGAACCCATTCGTTGGTATGTGTGTTGTACGTGTAATCTTTTCTCCATACATCAATATTTTCGGCAATTTGTTTGGTAGCATCTATTACCGTGTCAAGTTCGCTATCAGTCATAGTGGGGTGAAGTGAAACTCTAACGAAACCCGGTTTTTCGGAAAGGTCGCCGGCATCAATTTTTTCGGCAATGCGGTGCGATTCCTCAGGAGTTACGCCCAAAAGAAAATGTCCGTAAGTTCCGGCGCATGCGCATCCGCCGCGGGTTTGAATACCAAATCGGTCGTTGAGAAGTTTTACAATCAGGTTGTAGTGGATGCTCTCAATAAAAAAGGAAAAGATGCCCAACCGGTTTTTGATGTTTTGGGCAAGAATGTGCATTCCTTTTATTTTGCCAAAACCCTCAAAAGCTTTTTGTACCAATTCCTCTTCACGCTGTCTGATAAGTTTAGTATCCATTTGCTCTTTAACCTCAATGGCCATGGCTGTCCGCATAGCCTGTAAAAAGCCGGGTGTTCCTCCGTCTTCACGGAGTTCGATGTCTTCAAAATAGCTGTGTTCACCCCAGGGATTGGTCCACTCAACGGTACCTCCTCCAGGATGGTCAGGTACGGTGCGGTTATAGAGGTGTTTGTTGAAAACCATCACACCTGATGAGCCGGGGCCGCCCAAAAACTTGTGGGGTGAAAAGAAGATGGCATCCAGATGCTCATCGTCCGGTTTGGGATGCATGTTTATATCTACATAAGGTGCAGCACCGGCAAAGTCAACAAAAGCCAATCCCCCGTGTTGATGCATAATTTTGGCAAGCTTGTGGTAAGGAGGCTCCACACCTGTAACGTTACTGGCGGCTGTAAAAGAACCGAATTTTAAATGCCGGTCTTTGTACTTTTCAAGCTGCCTTTGTAACTCGTCAGGATTTACAGAGTTGTCGCTATTGGGTTCAAGTACAACAACATCGCAAATGGTTTCGAGCCATGAGGTTTGGTTTGAGTGGTGTTCCATGTGAGTAATAAACACCACCGGAATATCCTCTACTTTTAAGCAGTTACCCTGCTCGTCGAGCCTGGCACAGGCTTTTAAACCCAAAATACGCTGGAACTTGTTAATTACAGCTGTCATGCCGTTGCCGGCCATGATGATTACATCATCTTTGCCGGCATTTACATGTTGTTTAATTTTGTGCTGGGCGTAATGGTAGGCTTTGGTCATAAGGGTTCCCGTTTCCGATGTTTCGGTGTGGGTGTTACCTACATAAGGCCCTATCATGTTTGCTATTCTGTCTTCAATTGGAGCATACAGCCGACCGCTTGCCACCCAGTCGGCATAAATCATTTTTTGTTTTCCGTAAGGCGTTTCAAAATATTGTTCGTTGCCAATGATGTTTTTTCTGAACCTTTCAAAATGTTGCTCCAATTTACTCATATCAATTGTATGTTAAATTTAAACCGTATCTCTTGCTGACTTTGACAACCCGAAGAAAAAATGGAATGTATTATTAACATGAATTTGTGCCATTCAGGCCTGAAGACAGTAAACGGAGATAGGGTGCTGTTAATTTTGCTACAATGGGATTCCATTTTGAAAGGTTTTCTAAAATGCTAAACACCTACTCTTTTTTTGTTTCTGATAAAAAGTTTTTCCAATACTTCTGCGGGATTTTCAAACCTGTTGGAAAACATCATGGCAGCAATAATATAGGGTTTAAAACCGGCTTCCACATAGGTGGGAATGCGATATTTTTCAAAAACGGTTTCACTCACTTCACCTGCATCACATGATACATCCGTAATATCTGCCGGCAGGCAATGCATGTATAAAGCATCTTGTTGCCTTGTGAGTTTCATTTTTTCTTCATTGTATTCCCACTCTTTAAAATTGGCATTTTGTGCCAAACACTGTTTTTCAAGTTCATCGAGACCTTTTGAGTCTCCCTGTTTTAGCAGCTCCGTGCGTTGTTGCATTACACTAAAAGGTGCCCAGCTTTTTGGATACACAATATCAGCATCTCGAACAGCCTCTTTCATTGAGTGGCTAATTTTAAAACTACCACCACTTGCTTTGGCATTGTTGCGGGCAATGTCCACAATTTCAGGAATCAGGTCATAACCTTCGGGATGAGCCAGCTCAACATTCATTCCCATGCGAGTCATCAGTGCAATGATACCCTGCGGTACCGAAAGCGGTTTACCGTATGAGGGCGAATAGGCCCAGCTCATAACGATTTTTTTACCTTTCAGCGCTTCCAGCGAGCCGTAGTGATGTTGCAGGTGCAGCAGGTCGGCCATGGCTTGTGTGGGATGATCCTGATCGCACTGGAGGTTTACAATACCCGGACGAACCGGTAAAACACCCTGTGCATAACCATCATCGAGGGCTTGGCCAACCTCTACCATATATTTATGTCCTTCACCCAAAAACATGTCATCGCGGATGCCTATAAAATCGGATAGAAACGAAATCATATTGGCAGTTTCGCGAACTGTTTCGCCGTGTGCTATCTGCGATTTCTTTTCGTCCAAATCCTGAACGGCAAGCCCCAACAGGTTGGCTGCCGAAGCATACGAAAAGCGGGTTCGGGTTGAATTGTCTCTGAAAATAGAAATTGCCAGACCTGAATCGAACATTTTAGGGGAGATGTTTTCATCGCGCATTTGCTTGAGGATGGAAGCAATCTCCAAAACGGCTTTCAGGTCGTCATCACTTTTTTCCCAGGTAAGCAAAAAATCTTTTTTAAAAAGTGCAGGCTTTAGCTGCCGTAATAAATTTATTCTGTCGTTTATTTTCATGTGTTTAAAATTTTACATTTCGTACGCAAAGCCTGCATAAAATGCAGAAGCTTTTACCAGATGATCTACAGGAACCTTTTCGTTGGGAGCATGTGCCATAACTTCGTTACCGGGGCCAAAGCCGATGGTAGGAATACCATAAACTCCGTTGATAACCACCCCGTTGGTTGAAAAAGTCCATTTATCTACCAAGGGTTTTTTGCCAAAGAGGTTTTCGTATGCTGATACGCCTGTTTGAACTACAGGATGGTTTTCTTCCATTTTCCATGTGGGGTAATATTTTTCCATGCCGTATTCAAGGCCGGTATAGGCTTTTTCGCTGTATTGGAGTACTTCCACTTTGGCATTCATATCTTTTACAATTTCTTCAATTTCTTTCACTGCCGATTCTTTGGTCTCACCCCAGGTAAGGCGTCTGTCGAGATGTATTTTGGCAAAATCGGCCACTGCACACAACGAGGGGGCACCGGTTACCATTTGTGAGATGGTTACGCTTCCTTTACCTAAAAACTCATCGTACGCAAGGTGTTCATTAAGTTTTTCTATTTCCAGAGCAGCCCTTGAGGCCATATAGATGGCATTTTTTCCTCTTTCGGGTGCCGAGCCGTGTGCCGACAAGCCGTAAAAGCTAACCACTATCTCCATTCGTCCGCGATGGCCGCGATAAATATTCAGGTTGGTAGGTTCGGTGCTGATGGCAAAATCGGGACGGATTTTATCCTCTTCAACAATATATTTCCAAGGCAGTCCGTCGCAATCCTCTTCCATTACACTTCCAACAAAATAGACGGTTAAATCTTTGTCAAAGCCAAGCTCTTTTAAAATTCTGCCGGAGGTTACAAACGATGCCGGGCCGCCTTCCTGGTCAACCGAGCCGCGTCCGTGAACAAAACCATCCTTTACTTCTCCGCTTAACGGGTCAAATTCCCAGGCATCAAGGTTGCCAAAATCCACCGTGTCCATGTGACCGTCGATGGCCAGAATTCTTTTTCCGTTACCAATACGGCCAATTACGTTTCCAAGGCCGTCGATAAATACTTCGTCAAAACCGGCCTCTTCCATTTGCCGTTTCAATTCCAACTGCACATCCTTCTCTTGCGTGCTCAACGATTTAATTTTCACCAGCTTCGATAAGTTAGAGGCAGTATAGTCTCTATACTTTTCCGAAAGCTCATTGATTTTTGCATGTATCTCTTTCATTTCTTTAAATTTTAGCCTGCTAAATTAGTAAAAAAGGGGGTAATGAGTGGCGCTACACCTGTCATATTATTATATTTTAACCAATTGTTATGCTGCTGGCTGTGATGCTTAATTGTTAAAAGTTAATAGTGAATAGTTTACACTATAAGTTCTTTCAGATTTGCAATTTTAGGTTTGTAATCTCATAGTTCTTGCCTAATTTTCTGCCAAAGGTTATACTGCGAGGTTGAGTTGACACTATCAATTTGGAGTTAATATTTAGTTATGGATATGGGCATAAAAAAAGCCTTCATGTTTCCATGAAGGCTTTTATAAAAAGTTGGCGGCGACCTACTTTCCCACTTGGTATAGCAGTATCATCGGCGCTGGCAGGCTTAACTTCTCTGTTCGGAATGGGAAGAGGTGGACCCTGCCGCAATAGCCACC
>WGDP01000258.1 GCA_015493215.1 Bacteroidales bacterium
GCCGATTACGAACAGGTTGACAGGAGCGGTGTAACGAAACATATTAGATTACAGGGGAGTGTAACATTGATAAGATGAAAAAACGGATAATAATACTGTTTACATTGTTATTTGCATTGCAGAATATCTTTGCACAAAAGGAGGCTAATATATGGTATTTTGGCGAATATGCCGGAATAGATTTTAATTTTGATCCTCCTGTAGCATTGACAAACAGTGCCATGAGTCAGTATGAAGGTTGTGCAACAATTTCTGATGGGGGAGGAAACCTGTTGTTTTATACGGATGGGATGACCGTTTGGAATAAACATCATCAGATAATGCCAAATGGAACCGGATTAATGGGGAATCCTACTTCAACCCAATCGGGAGTGATTGTACCGGAGCCTGGCAATGGAAACATTTATTTTGTTTTTACGGTTGGTGCCGAAGTATCATCTGACGGGGTAAGATATTCTGTCGTGGATTTGAACCTTGATAATGGAAACGGGGATGTTACTTCAGAGAAAAATATTTTTCTTACAGCTCCTTCCGAAGAAAAGGTAACAGCGGTCAGACATAAAAATGGAGTAGATGTTTGGGTAATAACACATCTTTGGAATTCAAAAAGATTTGAGGCATATCTTGTTACAAAGCAGGGGGTTAACGTTTCACCGGTTATTAGTGATGTTGGGTCGTATCATTCAGGGCCTGATGTCCACGGAAGTATGAAAGTATCTCCTGATGGAAGAAAATTAGCCATCGTTACAAGGTTTATAAAGTCTTTTGAATTATTTGATTTTAATGCTGAAACAGGGGAGGTTAGTAATCCTGTTACCTTTCCGCCATTCAGTGGCCATGGAACGTTGTATGGAATAGCTTTCTCGGAAGATTGTTCTAAATTGTATGTGGATCAATATGGAAACGGGTCAAATATATTTCAGTATGATTTGAATGCAGGGGATAGTATTTCAATTATTAATTCTAAAACTTTTGTTGGCTCGGTGAACAATATTCACATTGGAGCCATGCAACTGGCGCCTGATAAAAAGATTTATGTTTCAAAACATAACAATCTTGTTGGTGATGATTATTTGGGGGTAATTAATGCGCCGAATGAGAAGGGTGTTGATTGTGATTTTGTTGAAGATGGTTTTTTTCTTGATGGCAAAAAGTGTATTTGGGGGCTTCCCAATTTTATACAAAGCTATTTCATTGAAACAATGGATTTTGCATGGCAACCAAACTGTTTTGGAGATACAACCGTTTTCTTTCCTGATATAGGTCAGGTTGATTCGGTACAATGGAATTTTGATGACCCTGCTTCCGGTATCGAAAACTATTCAACAGCGTTAAATCCCGGCCACGTTTTTACAACCACCGGAACATTTGATGTGGCATTAACCGTTTGGATAGGAGGAACATCAAAAACTTTGACAAAACAAGTTACAATTACCGAAACAGTTCCTGTCAGCCTAGGCCCCGACACCACCTTCTGCAATGGCAACTCCCTGTTGCTCTCGCCCGGCAGTAACTATTTCCATTACCTCTGGCAGGATGGCTCTACTGATTCCCTGTTTGTTGCAGATGCCTCCGGAACCTATTGGGTACAGGTAACCGATTCATCAGGATGCAAAGCCACCGATTCCATTACCATTGATACCTTTCCCGGATTCGACTTCTCCATAGGCAGCGATACCTCCATCTGCTTTGGAGATTATGTATTTCTATACGCACCCCCTGGTTTTGAATCCTATCAGTGGCAGGATGGCTCCGGTAGCACCTCTTATATAGCCGATACCTCAGGTTATTACTGGCTACAGGTTACCGATACCAATGATTGTGTTGCCCGCGATTCCATGTTGCTTACAACCAATAAGGTTCCTGCTGATATACTGGGAAACGACACCCTGTTTTGTAAGGATGGCACCTTTACCTTACGAACCCATCCCGTTTATGAACAATACTTTTGGAACAACGGTAGCAACGACTCTGTTATAACTACCTCACAACCGGGAAAATACTGGGTAACCGTTTTTGATACCTTAGGCTGCTCCGGCAGCGACACCATTCATCTTGACTATTTTCCTATCCTAACGCTTGAACTCAATGCCACCGGCCAACTGTGCGAAGACGACAGTGTGATATTACAAGCTGTATCAAACTACAACAACTACCTGTGGCAGGACAGCTCACAAAACCAAACATACATTGCCAAGGACTCCGGGATTTATTGGGTAAAAGTAACGACCCTTTGCGAAACAAAATCGGACAGCATCACCATCGATGCCTGTTCCTCCATCTGGATTCCCAATGTGTTCACCCCCAATAACGATGGCTATAACGATAACTTTGGAGCTGTTGCAAAGAACATCATAAAATTCAA
>WGDP01000259.1 GCA_015493215.1 Bacteroidales bacterium
ACAGCATCGCAGGCTTTTTGCCATATAGTCAATACATTATTATCCTGTTTATGATTCTGGCAGGAACCAACTTTACCCTGCATTACTTTGCTTTTCACGGGCAGATTAAAAAGGTTTTTAAAAACGATGAGTTTAAAACTTACCTTTCCATCATTGCAGTGGTAACCGTTATTCTTACTTTTGGGCTTATTATTATTGTAAATACCGGTGTTGAAAAAGCCTTTCGCGATTCGTTGTTTACGGTAGTCTCCATTATAACCACAACAGGTTTTGTTACAGCTGATTATATTTTGTGGCCTGTATTTTTATGGGTTTTTGTAGCAGCGCTTATGTTTATTGGCGGAAGTGCCGGCTCAACAGGTGGCGGGGTAAAAATTATTCGGCATCTGCTGTTGATAAAAAATTCGTGGATTGAACTGAAAAGAACCATCCATCCGGCTGCCATTATTCCTGTTAAATATGGGGGAAAGTCAATCAGCCAACAGGTAATTTTTAATGTGATGGCGTTTTTTCTTATCTATATTCTCATCTTTTCGTTTGGAGTTATTGCCATGGCTTTGCTGGGCCTTGATTTTGAAACTTCCGTGGGTGCTTCCATTGCGAGCCTTGGAAATATAGGGCCGGGCATTGGGGGCGTGGGGCCTGTTGAAAATTATGCATTTATTCCCCCTTTGGGAAAGTGGATACTCTCATTTTTAATGCTTCTCGGCCGACTTGAACTGTTTACCGTACTTATTATATTTTCGCCTGCTTTCTGGAAAAAATAGTTGTTAAAGATGCGCTTCAACCCACTTACGAGCATTAACAAAGGCTTCGAGCCAGGGGCTTACTTCATCTTCGTTTCGCCCGGCTGGATAGTGGGGCCATTGCCATGGTAAAAAGGCGCGTTCGAGGTGCGGCATCATACCAAGATGGCGGCCATCGTTGGAGCAAATAGCTGCTGCACCCCAGTCGGAGCCGTTGGGATTACCCGGATATTCATCAAAGCTGTAATGCATTACAATGGAGTATTTATCGTTGTAACAGGGAAAGGTAAATTTGCCCTCACCGTGGGCAACCCAGGCACCAAGTCTGCTTCCCGACAGGCTTTTCAGCATAACCGAGTTGTTTTCGTTGATGTTTACATTTACAAACCCCGACTCAAATTTTCCCGAATCGTTTTCCAACATTTTAGGATGTTCGGGATGTTCGGGGTAAATCAATTCCAACTCGGTCATCAGCTGACATCCGTTACAAACTCCTAGGCTCAGGGTGTCGGTTCGTTTGTAAAAATTATCCAGTGCCATTTTGGCTTTTTCGTTGTACAAAAAGGCACCTGCCCATCCTTTGGCCGAACCCAACACATCGGAATTTGAAAAGCCGCCCACAAAAACAATAAACTGCACATCTTCAAGATTTTCTCTGCCCGAAATCAAGTCGGTCATGTGCACATCCTTCACATCAAAACCGGCCAAATAGAGTGCATACGCCATCTCGCGATCGCCATTTACCCCTTTTTCACGAATAATGGCTGCCTTGGCTTTCCGGTTGGTACTATTTCCGAGATTGATACCATAATCAGCCAGTTTACCGCTGAAGTCATGATGAAAAGAAAAATAGAGGTCTTGTTTGTCGAAGTTATGAAACCGCTTATAGGCATGGCTCTCGCCACTCTGCTTAATGTCAAGTTGATACGACTGCTCAAACCATACTCTTCGCAGGTTTTTAATGTCGAGGTTGTAGGTTTTGTTTTGATGATGCAGGTTTAACGAACACTCGTTGATAACCGTACCGAGAATGTGAAAATTAAGATGGCTGCTGATGAGGGTGTCAACCACCTTTTTAACATCTTCAACCTGAATAACCACGCCGGGATTTTCGCTGAACATCAGTTTAATCAGGTCAGGCTCTTTAAAAACATCCAAATCGAGGTTCATACCGTAGTTGCAATTGGAAAAGTTCATCTCCAGAAGGGTGGTTATCAGGCCTCCTGCCGAAATATCATGTCCTGCCAGCACTTTGCCTTTTTCGATAAGAGATTGCAGCGTGTTAAAGGCTTTTTTAAAGTATCCGGCATCGGTAACATCGGGCGATTTGGCTCCTATTTTACTTTGTGTTTGTGCAAAGCTGCTTCCTCCCAAAGCAAGCGGGGCAGACGAAAAGTCGATATAGATAATATGGGTACCCTGTTTGGTTTTAACAACCGGGGTTACCGCTTTTTTTACATCGGTAACTTCGCCCACTGCCGAAATAATAACCGTTCCTGGGGCATACACCACCTTTCCATCGGGATATTTTTGTGTCATCGACAGCGAATCTTTTCCGGTGGGGATGTTAATTCCCAATTCGATGGCAAATTTGCTAACGGCTTCAACGGCACGATACAATCTTCCGTTTTCGCCGCTGTTTTTTGCCGGCCACATCCAGTTGGCACTGAGCGAAATACCTTTCAGGTTTTCTTCGATGGGTGCCCACACAAGGTTTGTCAACGATTCGGCAATGGCCAGCCTTGAACCGGCTTCGGGGTTAATGAGCGCCGCCACAGGAGCGTGGCCGATGGCAGTCCCTATCCCTTTTATGCCTTGATAATCAAGCGCCATAATACCGAGATTGTTCAGCGGCAGTTGCAGTGCGCCGGCACATTGCTGAAGTGCCACTTTACCGGTTACCGATCTGTCAACCTTGTTGGTCAGCCAGTCTTTTGAGGCCACCGCTTCAAGATGTAAAACATCGTTTAAATAGTTTTCAAAATCCTCCTGCCGGTAATTCAGGTCGTCAAAAGCGGTGTTAAGGGTTTTATCTTCCAAAACGGTTTTGGGTGGTTTACCAAAAAGATATTCCAACTTTAAATCGACAGGACAGCTTTCATCATCCTTAAAAACAAGTTGTTTGTCATCGGAAACAGCACCCACTTCGTAGAAAGGCGACCGTTCTCTTTCGGCAATACGTTTCATCAGGTCAATGGCCTCTTTTTTCAATACAAGACCCATGCGCTCTTGTGATTCGTTACCAAGAATTTCTTTTGAAGAGAGGGTGGGGTCGCCCACGGGCAACTTGCCGATGTCAATCACAGCTCCGGTTTCTTCCACCAGTTCCGACAGGCTGTTGAGATGGCCGCCGGCGCCATGGTCGTGGATGGAAACCACCGGATTTTCATCGGCTTCCGACATGGCCCTGACGACATTAAAAACCCGCTTTTGCATTTCTGGGTTGGCGCGCTGTACGGCATTCAGCTCAATACTTTGTCCAAATTCGCCCGTGGCCACCGACGATACGGCACCGCCTCCCATGCCTATCCGGTAGTTGTCGCCACCAAGCACCACTATTACATCTCCCGGCTCGGGAACCTCTTTAATGGCATCGCCCTTTTTGGCATACCCAATACCGCCTGCCAGCATAATTACTTTGTCGTAACCGTAATATTTTCCGTTTTCCTCATGCTCAAAGGTGAGCAGACTTCCGTTGATAAGCGGCTGCCCGAATTTGTTGCCAAAATCGGAAGCTCCGTTGGAAGCTTTTATAAGAATTTCGGTGGGCGACTGATAGAGCCACTTGCGGGGTTCTTTATTGTGAACCCAGGGTAAGGTAACATTCAGCCGGGGATAGGAAGTCATGTAAACGGCAGTTCCCGCCAACGGAATGCTCCCTTTTCCGCCTGCCATGCGGTCGCGAATTTCGCCCCCTGAGCCGGTGGCTGCACCGTTAAAAGGCTCAACGGTGGTGGGAAAATTATGGGTTTCAGCCTTTAGCGAAATAACCGTGTTAATGGGCGTTACCGTAAAAAAATCGGCTTTGTCCTGCGATTTGGGTGCAAACTGCTGCACTTTAGGCCCCAACACAAAGGCCACATTGTCCTTATAGGCCGAAACAAGTCGGTTGTGGTTTTTTTTGGCGGTGCTTTTTATCAGTGCAAAAAGGCTCTGTTTCATTTTTTTGCCGTCGATAATAAAGGTTCCGTTAAAGATTTTATGACGGCAGTGTTCCGAGTTGATTTGTGCAAATCCGTAAACTTCGGTATCGGTAAGCTTTCGGCCAACTTTTTTACTAACCTCCTTCAAATAGTCAATTTCATCGTTGCTGAGTGCCAGCCCCTCCTGCTTGTTGTACAGCGCAATATCATCAATATAAACCATGGGTGCCGGTTGTGCAGGGATGTCGAAAATAGTTTGATCCAACCCGTTGTACAGTTGTTGTAACATGGGGTCGTAGGGGGTATTTTCGCTGTCAACTTTTACAAACTCTTCGATACGGATAATGCCGGGAATACCCATGTTTTGGGTTATCTCAACGGCATTGGTACTCCAGGGGGTAACCATCTCTTTACGTGCTCCCACATAAAATCCATCGAGGGAGCTGTTGATAATAAAGGTGGCATCGCTAAATAACCAGGAGAGTTTTTTAATGTCGGAATCTTGAATTTCCTGATTCGATTGAAGGGCAAGGAAACGGCTGGTGTCGGCACGGAAAAAGGATATCATGGCTGCTGATTTAATCCGGTTAACAAATTGTTTGCAAAGATTGTAAAAAATGCTCTCGCCACAGTTTCAAATGCCAATTTAAATCAACATTATTTTGTTAACAGGATTATACCCTTTCATTTTAACTTTCTAACTCCTTTTTTCTCAATTTAATTTTTGTTCTGCGTTAATCATTTTCTCAGCTTTGTCTGACTCTTCAACTTTTGAATCTGATATATTTTCAAAATCGGACCATTCTCTATCCTCGTAGTCTTTAATCAAGTCACGAAGCTTTTTACGAATTGGTTTTAAATCAGGATTTTCATCAATCATTAAGCGTAATTTGCGTTCGAGCAGAGATGCTTTTTGTAAATCGTACTCATTTTCAACCTTTTCGATTTTTTCAATGTCTTTTATATCTTTTATAATCTTATTTTTAAATCCAACTATTATCTCTTAACCACTTTTTGATTACGTTTCGATTGTTTTTAAAGGTCAGTTCAGATTCATCGTGATTACCAGCCCAAACAATTGTTGTGTCTCCGTTTTCTTCAAATTCGATTAGGATTAGAGTTCTGTGGATATTTATATTAAAAAAGTAAAATTCCCCACCATAAACACTTTGTTTCATTTATATAAGTTGCAAAGGTAGCTGTTGCTATTTTAGAACATAAGTGGGGGTTGAGCGGTTTATAGATTACAGATAAAGGTTTGATGGGAAAGGTTTTTTAATATAAATATCTCTTTATGCTCCTGCATAAGCATAAAGTTTATTCTGTTTATCTTTGCGCTCCCTTTTTAACAGGAAACAACTCCGGGATTTTATTTAAATAAATCATATGGATAACATACAATTTACAGGGCCGCTTATGGGTCTATTATCTTTTTTAGTCATCGGGATATTTCATCCTGTGGTGGTTAAACTCGAATATGCTTACGGTAAAAAATCGTGGTGGGTTTTATTTGTTCCCGGTGTGTTTTTTATTATCCTCTCTCTTTTTGTAAGTACCATTTGGTCTATCATTTCCGGAGTGCTTGGTTTTTCGATGATTTGGAGCACCATAGAGATATTTAAACAGCACAACAGAGTATTAAAAAAGCAGGCAAAACCCAATCCTGACAGAAAATATAATTAATATGGAGATTCAAATTTTTTCGGTTTTACTAAACATCAGCGGACTAATTGTTGGTGCTGCTGTTTTTTTATTAATCGTATTTTCCCGCAAATTATGCATTATTGGTGAATATTATTTTACTAAAAAATTCTGGGTCGTTTTTTTGGTGGTGGGATTAACAGGAACCATTGTATCCTTTTTTGTTGCTAACCTTATTTTATCCACTATTGCAGGTGTTACCGGTTTCATTTTTTTGTGGGGAATACACGAAACCATAGAACAGGAAGAGAGAGTAAAAAAAGGGTGGTTCCCAAAAAACCCGAAAAGGGAGAAATAGCTTTTCTGCAATAAAAACAGATTCTAAATTAACTTTTTAATCTTCATATTTACATAAATGATATACTTTTGTCCCCTCAATGGAAAAAGGATATCATAGTTATAATTACAAATATAAGGTAATTACTTCGGTACTTGCCTTTGCCTTTTTTTGGCTGGTTATTGGCGATTTGATTGCCATACACCAAAAGCTAATTTACGGCTTCGATCCCTATGGTACTCACCAACCCTTTTCAAAGCCTGCAAAAAACGAATCTCATTTTAAAGTTAAAGATAAAAAGGTAGTTAACAAAACCTTGAACTATTTGTCGCATGGTACTGCTTTGTTGCCTGATTATGGTAATAAGTTTTATCACTTATCAGTTTTTCAAAAAAGCTTTATTTCGGCCATCAGTATCCATAGGCGAAGACCTATTTTGGAACTTTTTTTTCGTGGACCCCCGGTAATTTTCTAAAATTATAAGCATTAACCGTCCTTATGCTTAGCACCTGTTGTATTGAAAGAAAGCAATATGGCAGAATCATAATTCTTAATTACAATCCATTCATTTTGTCCTTTTTTGTAACGGAATTGGGCATTGTTTGCTATGGCTATTGTTAGCTGTCACACTTTTTTTAGTTGCTTTTTATTTTCAGTTAAGAAGTGGTATTCCGATACAAACTATTCTTTGCCGTCGATGTAAATAGACAATGAAGACGATTGTAGTTAAGCTTATACGAGTCCGGTGTAAAAAGAAAAAATCAATTTTTTTAAATAGAAAAACATGAAAACACAATCAATAATATTTTTATCCATCATATTATTTCCTTTGCTGGGAATATCACAAAACAAAGAAATTTCAAACGATACCCTTACCATTCAGGAAGTGGTTATTAAGGCAGCCAAAATTGGCAATACATTGGAAAAGATGCCTGCTTCTGTTTCAATCCTTCAAAAAAGGAATATCAATGTGCAACAGATTAACAACCTGCCTGAACTAAGCGCGAGGGTTCCCAACCTGTTTATGCCTGAGCATGGGTCAAGGCTAACCTCCTCTATTTACATCAGAGGCATTGGTTCACGAATAGGAACTCCTTCGGTTGGTTTATACGTAGATAACATTCCGTATTTTGAAAAAGGAAGCTTCAATTTTGAATTTTATAATGTAAGCAAAATAGAAGTGTTGCGTGGCCCTCAGGGTACTTTGTACGGACGTAATACTCTTGGCGGACTTATAAAAATATATACCGACGAACTTTCAGACAAACAGACGGTTAGTTTAAATACTGAATATGGCAATTACAATCAGCTTAAAGGTGTGTTGCACTATAACCAACCTTTGGGAGATAAATTTTCGCTGACAACCGATGCTGTATATTCTCACAACGATGGTTTTTTTATCAATAGTTATACTGACAAAACCGCTGATAAATTAAACACCTATTCGGGTAGGATAAAGTTTTCGTATCATCCCAACAACCGCTTAAAAATGCAGTTGACTGCTATGTACGAGCAAAACAACCAGCTGGGATATCCCTATGCCATATACGACAAAGAAAACCAAACGGCTTCCGATGTAAATTACAATCGCGAAAGCAGTTATCAACGAGGATTGCTTTCTACAGGATTTTATGCCGAATATAAATCAGAAAAATATGTATTTAGCTCTGCCACCGGTTTTCAACATCTTAACGATGATCAACAAATTGACCAGGATTTCACTCCTGCATCTCTTGTTTTTGTAGAGCAAAGCCGAAACCATAACACCTTAACGCAGGAGTTTACCTTTCATTCTACCGATAAAACCAAACTAAAATGGGTTGCGGGTATGTTTGGGTTTTTACAGCAAGCTGATAAAAATGTCAGGGTTGACTATGGTGAAGATGCCGTAGCCGTTTTTCACCTGCCTGCCGTAATGTCAAAATACAAAACATATAATCAGCCAACCAACGGGTTGGCCGGATATGGTCAATTGGGAATTCCGTTTGGCCGTTTTGAAGCTACTGTTGGTGCTCGTGTAGATTACGAATCATCGGGACTTACATATAGTTACGATTTGGAAATTAACGATAACCTAACTCATAAAGAGGACTTTGACAATACCCTTCGCTTTTCACAATTTCTGCCTAAATTTACCTTTTCGTACCAGCCTGTTCATAATTTGAATAGCTATGTAAGTATTGCAAAGGGATATAAAGCAGGAGGGTTCAACTCAACCTTTGAGGCAGAGGAAGACCAGACTTATAGCCCTGAAAGTAGCATAAATTATGAGTTCGGCATAAAATCAAACTGGTTAAACAGAAGGTTAATTGCCAATGTCAGCTTATTTTATATTGATTGGAAAAATCAGCAGGTTTATCAAACAGTACCCAGCGGACATGGAGCCATGATTAAAAATGCCGGTCATTCTTATAGTAAAGGTGCCGAGCTGGAATTGAAGGCCTTACCTGTGTATAACTGGCAAGTGTGGGTTGGAGCCGGATACACCAAAGCCAAATACCTTGACTATGTTCGTGATTCGTTAAGGGTTTACACCGGCAACTATCTGCCATATGTACCCAATTACACATTAAATGCAGGAATGAATTACAGCTTCCGGATACGGGAAAGCTGGTTAAAACAGATTTCGGTAAATGTTAACTATCAATATTTTGGTAAAATCTATTGGAATGATGATAACAGTGCATGGCAAAAAGCTTACGGACTATTAAACGGCAGAATCTCTTTTATAACCGGTAATATTGATTTTGGTATTTGGGGCAAAAACATATTAAACACCCAATACAACGCCTATTATTTTAGCGCTTTAGGTCACGATTATGTAGAGCTGGGCAAGCCAATTCAGTTTGGCATTTTCTTAAATCTGAAGCTCTAAGTTATGGATGTTTCTTCAAAACAAAAATATGGCACCCTGCTGAGTCTTTATCTGGCTCAGTCTGTTCCCATGAGTTTTTTTTCGACGGTTATGCCCGTTATTATGCGCAGTGAGCACTATTCGCTCACTGCCATTGGGTTAATTCAGTTAATAAAACTACCGTGGATTTTAAAATTTTTATGGGCACCACTGGTGGATAAAACAAGTATAAAACACCTCCATTATAAACAATGGATTATTGCTTCGGAGCTATTTTATGCAATTACCATTTTTAGTATCGGGTTTTTACAACCGGATTTAAATTTTAAGTTGATAATATTTTTAATGCTGTTGGCATTTACCGCTTCAGCAACACAAGATATTGCCACCGATGCTTTTGCCATTTTAATTTTAAAGAGAAAAGAGAGGGGGCAGGGAAACAGTATGCAGTCGGCTGGAAGTTTTTTGGGTGCGTTATCAGGAAGCGGTGTGTTGCTAATTGTTTATCACTATTATGGTTGGTTCTGGCTTTTAGCGGGTCTGGCTGTTTTTGCAGTGGTGGCGCTGATACCGCTTCTTTTTTATCCCAATCAATCGGAAAGAAAGCAAAAACCGGAAAAAGAAAATGTGTCGTTTAAGGATATATGGCTTTATTTCAAGCAAAAAGATGCCATAAAAAGCGTCTTGCTGTTGATTTTCTATTATGCGGGAATGGTAGGGATTTTAACCATGAGTAAGCCGTGGCTTATCGATTTGGGATATTCTATTAAAGAAGTGGGCATATTCACCGGTATTTATGGTGCTGCTGCCGGAGCGCTCTTTGCTTTTCCGGCAGGGTATATCATTAAACGTTTAGGGGTTAAAAAAGCAGTGCGCTATTTTCCCCTATCTGCTGTAGCAGCAGCTTTGTGGTTTTATAAAATTCAACAAAACACCCCCTCATACAGCGATATTATTGTTGGAATGATATTGCTTTGGGGAGCCTATGGAATGGCCACCGTAGCCGTTTATACCTATGCCATGAACAATGTTCGAAAAGGTCGTGAAGGTACTGACTTTACCATTCAAATTGTTATCACCCACCTCGGCAGCCTTCTTATAGCTGTGGGCAGTGGTAAACTTACAAACATTGTTGGTTATCAAAAGCTCTTCTTTATTGAAGTTGTAATAGCCCTGGCCCTGTTTTTAGTTGTGCCTCAATTATATAGTGAAAATAAAAAAATAACAAACCATGATTGATTTATCAAAATATCATTTAGAAAAATATAATGTACCTACTCCACGGTACACGAGCTATCCTCCTGCCAATTATTTTAGGGATGACATCACCTCTGAACAAGCTGAACAAATCATTTTTCAGTCAAATTCTGAAAAGCCTGAAAACCTGTCCTTTTATCTGCACATCCCATTTTGTTCGCGAAATTGCTTGTACTGTGGTTGTAATACAATAATAACACGTGACAAAAACAGAATTGACCAATACGTAAATTCGCTTAAAAACGAGCTTTCTATTGTAGCCAATTTAATTGATAGTGGCAGAAAGATATCGCAAATACATTGGGGAGGAGGAACGCCCAATTTTCTTCCCGTTGAGTATGTTGAAGAAATTATGAGTCTTTTTAAACAAAGATTCGACTTTATCGAACAACCTGAAATTGCGATGGAGTGCCACCCTGCACACCTTACTTATAGTTATCTTGACAGACTGATTGAAGCAGGCTTTAATCGTTTTAGTATAGGAATACAGGATTTTAACAGTAGAGTTTTAGAAACCGTTCATCGCGACGACACTGCCATTCCGGTAGAAGATTTGGTTTTTTATCTTCAGCAACAAAAAAAGCTGTCGGTAAACCTCGATTTTATTTACGGACTTCCTTTTCAGGATGTGGCCTCCTTTAAAAACACCATTCAAAAGGCAATAAAAGTTAATCCGGCACGATTGGCAGTGTTTTCGTACGCACATGTACCATGGATAAAAAAAGCACAAAAAAAGCTGGAGCAATTTGGTTTGCCCGGCTCCCATGAAAAAATTACCATGTTTTTAACTGCCCATGGTCTTCTTACCGATGCCGGTTACCGTGATATAGGCCTTGATCATTTTGCCAAACCAAACGATGAACTCACAGAAGCATTGGAATCCAAAGCACTTCACCGTAATTTTCAGGGTTACAGTACCCGTGTTACTACGGGTCAGGTATATGCCCTTGGCACAAGCGGTATTAGCCAACTTAACAACGCCTATTTACAAAACACCAAAGACCTTAAAAAATATCATGCAAT
The DNA here is from genome assembly GCA_015493215.1 of Bacteroidales bacterium. Taxonomy (GTDB): domain Bacteria; phylum Bacteroidota; class Bacteroidia; order Bacteroidales; family F082; genus B16-G9. The sequence continues at coordinate 11,002 of WGDP01000259.1, forward strand.
GATTGAACAAGGACATTTACCTGTGGTAAGGGGCTATGTTTTAAATAAAAATGAGAAAATAATACGATATGTTATTGATGAATTGATGTGTAACTTACATCTTTCGTGGGACAAAACGGCAGCTTATTTTGATACAACTCCCAAAGCCATTAAAGAAATAACCCGAAATAGTGATGAACAACTATCAGAGTTTCAAAACGAAGGGCTTATAGCTTTTAATAATCACGAAGTGGAGATAACCCAAACAGGGAAATTTTTTATAAGAAACATTGCTGCCACCTTCGATCCGCTTATGAAGACATCGGATAAAAAATTCTCAAAAGCTTTGTGATGAAACAAAAAGATAAAAAAATAGCTATTATCGGAGCCGGAATCACGGGGCTTACAATAGCCTATAAACTAAAAAAAGCGCAGATACCTTTTGTGGTTTTTGAAAAGGAAAACAGAATCGGCGGTGTTATTAATACCATCGCTAAAAACGGCTTTGTTTTTGAAACGGGGCCAAATAGCGGCGTGTTATCCAGCTCGTCAATTGTGCAATTGCTGGAGGATTTGAATGAGTACAGCCAAAAAGAGACAGCAGGTAAAAACGCTGCCAAACGGCTTATTTGGAAAGGAACACAGTGGCATGCTTTACCTTCGGGCTTATTGTCGGGGATTACCACCCCTCTGTTTTTGTGGAAAGATAAAATTAGAATTTTGGGTGAACCTTTTCACCACAAGGGGAAAAACCCATTGGAAAACCTCTCAGCTCTTGTAAAACGTCGTTTGGGAAATAGTTTTCTGGATTACGCTGTCGATCCATTTATTCTTGGCATTTACGCCGGCGATCCTCAATACATAGTGCCAAAATATGCTTTGCCAAAGTTGTATAACCTGGAGCAAAAATATGGAAGCTTTATCGGGGGCGCTATCAAAAAAAGAAAAGAGCCAAAAGCAGATGACCAGGATAAAGTAACAAGAGAAATATTTTCAATGAAGGGAGGACTTCAAAAACTGATTGATGCTCTGGAACAGGCCGTTGGCAAAGAAAATATTAAAACAAATTGTAACAACCTTTTAATCACCCCAAATAGAGTCGGCTATCAGGTTTCAGGTAACAATAATTTATCCGGGCAATTTACCCATATTGTAAGCACGGTAAACCCGGCAGAATACAAAGCTCTTTTTCCTTTCTTAAAGCAAAATGATCTTGATATTTTTATGCGTCTGCCCTATGCAAAAGTAACCGGAGTAACCATTGGATTTAACAATTGGGAGGGGATGCCCCTAAATGCATTTGGCGGATTGATACCTTTTAAGGAAGACCGTAACATTTTGGGTGTTTTGTTTATGTCGTCGATGTTTGGAAACAGAGCTCCTGAAAACGGTGCTTTACTCAACATTTTTATGGGAGGCATGCGCAAACCCGAGATAGCAGCATTATCGGATGATGAAATCAAGCAAATATTAAAAGAGGAGCTAAGCGAATTAATGCAGATTAAGAATTTTAACCCCGACCTGGTTTACATTAAACGCTACTCAAAAGCCATTGCTCAATATGGTTCCGATAGCGAAGCACGACTAAAAACAATAGCCTTTTTAGAACAAAAATTTCCCGGCCTCATCTTTGCCGGAAGTATTAAAGACGGAGTGGGTATTGCCGACAGGGTACAACAGGCAAGCAATATTGCCGGACAGATTATAGAGGGGTAAAATATGGTCGTTTAGTTTGTTTTAATGAATTTTTGTTGTTGTACCGCAATTGTTTTATTGTTAAATAGTGCTGTTGTTTTGATGAAGTAAACACCCTCGGAAAGTTGATTAACAGAAATGGTTTTGATGTGTTTTCCGGATGTAAGGTTTAAAAACCTGGTTAATATCTTTTAAAATATCACCTTAAATCCTCAAGCTTTAGTTATTTTCTTTGTAAATATACGTCATTGAATCATAGCTGCTTTAACCATGTTGCAAAAAATACATCATAAACAAAATACTTTTTATCAGATTGGTAAATCATAAATTTTTCCAACAACGATTTTATTCCTCTTCTGACGGTAGCCGCATTGCTCAAGTTATGTTTACGCATAAAAGCTGATGAAGTAACTTGTACAATGCCCTCCTCTTTTGCCAGGGCAATAAGCAGTTTCCATTGTGCTTTGGACAATAAATTGCGATATTCGGAATAGTACACCTCGTTTTCCTGCAAAATTTCAGAGAGCATCTGTTTTACAATGTGTTCATCAATTAGTTCCCCCCCAAAACCATATAATTTATTGCACAAATACTGAACATAATAGGTATGGCTACGGGTAAGCGTAAGTATTTCTTTAACGGCTTTGTCATCAATTGTAATTGAACCTTCTGCAAACTTGTCTTTTATAAACGCAGCATATTCCTCTTCTGCAATAGCCTCAAGGTACATTAATTCGGTGCTTTGGTAAAAGGGCTGTTTTGCATTGGTAAACATTCTTGTTAGAAGGTGGCGGTCGCTTCCGGAAAAAATAAAGCTTACGTTTTTTAATTTTTGAATATGTGTACGCAGTATAGCTTCAACATTTTGTTCGGGGTATCCGGCAATTTGCTGGAATTCGTCAATGGCAATTATAAGAGGTTTTTCAGCGCTCCTTTTCTCCAGGAATCCAAAAATTTCGTTTAATGTTTGTAAACTTGCCTGTTCGGTTTCAACATTAAATGAGAATACGGGAAACCCGGTAAGTCCGTCGAAAGTAATAACCGGCCTTATGTTTCGTATAAAATAATTTGTCATTCTTTTTATCTTTCCTGTCAATGATTCCCTATTGGCAAACAAACCGGTACCAAGCCTATTGATAAACCCTGATAAAGATTCGGTATAATAAATATCTAAATAAACCGTATCGATTTTGTTGGTTTTGTTCAGTTGTTGAAAAGCATGATGAATAAGCCCGGTTTTCCCCATTTTTCTAATGGATGACAGGGTAATGTTACGCTGGTTAAAAGCTGCATCAACTATTCTTTTTGTCTCTGCTTTCCTGTCGCAAAAGTAGGCAGGGCCAATGTAATCTTTTAATGAAAAAGGATTCATAACTTTTTATTTTCCAACAAAAATAAGCATTTTTTTATTATGAAACAAAATGTTTAAAACAATTTGTTTAAAACATTTTGTTTCATTTATATAAGTTGCAAAACCAGATGTTGTTTTTTTAAACCGGCCGGGGTAACAGACAGGTGTTTAGACTTTTAATTGATTTTTACAAACTTTGCTTGTTGCACGGCAATGGTATTGTTGTTAAAT
>WGDP01000260.1 GCA_015493215.1 Bacteroidales bacterium
CTCTCTCACGGTTTGTAACCGTGAGCACACTATACTTCCAACATTTTCTGATATCTTTTTAGTTCCTCCAAAACATTGCTTTTTACATGAATAAAATTTTCCAGTCCTTCGGCTTTTAGCTTATCAACTAATGCAGAAGGATAGCCGGCCAAAACAACAATAAAATCATTTTTAAGTGCTTTAAAAGCTTCAAGCGCCATGGTTTCATAATCTTCGTCTGAAGCACATAAAACAACAATATCGGGTTTGCTGTTTCGGGCGGCTTCTATTCCTTCGTCGATGGTTTTAAACCCGGCATTATCAACAATTTCAAATCCTGCCACCCCAAAAAAGTTTTCTGCAAACTGGCTTCGTGCCCGTCGCATGGCAAGGTTTCCGTAAGTAAACATCCAAACTTTCGGCCTGGGGTTTTCTGCTGCAAACTTGTCGGTTTGGTAGCGAAGCTGCTCAAAAGCCATGGCTCCTCTGTAAGGCTTTAAAGGCTGGCTTTCTATTTTATCTTCTTCAATTGAACCGGGAAAAAGAATCGATTCATCATTTAACACGCCAAGATGCTCAGTGGTGTTGGGATATTGATTAACACCTAAAATCGACTGTTTTCTGAAAGCAAGTTTGCGGTCTTTTTCAGCTGCTTCTTTTTCTATTCTGTTTTGGATAATTCCCTTTTTAAAAGCACTGAGATAACCTCCTTGTTCATCAATTTCCAAAAAGAGTTTCCAGGCCTGATTGATTAACTCTTTGGTAAGATTTTCGATGTAATAAGAGCCGGCAGCAGGGTCGGCAACCTTGTCAAAATAGGACTCCTCTTTTAAAATTAACTGCTGATTCCGGGCAATACGTTCTGAAAAATCATCGCTTTGCGAAAATACCTTATTAAAAGGCAACACCGTCATGCTGTTGATGCCGCCAACAAGTGCCGACATGGTTTCGGTGGTGGTTCGCAGCATATTAACATAAGGGTCGTACATGGTTTTGTTCCACAATGAAGAGGAAACATGCAGGTGTGCTTTGGCATTTTCGGCATTGCTTAAACCGTAAGCATTAACCATTTTTGACCAAAGCAGTTTAAAAGCCCTGAATTTGGCAATTTCCATAAAATATTCCGAACCCACGGCAAAATGAATACTTATTTTTGAGGCAGCCTCATCAGCTGAAATACCTTTGTCGGTTAAATAGGTCATGTATGCAGCACCCATGGCCAACGCAAAAGCCAGCTCGCTAACCACACCACCCCCGGCATTGTGAAACAGATGTGCGTTAATGGTTATCAGCTGAAACTCAGGCAAGTGTTTACCAATCTTAAAAAGTTTGGGCAACAGGGCAAAGTTTTCTTCTTCGCCGGATGTAAAGTATCCGTTCAAACTGTAATCGCCAAGCGGATCAACGTTTAACGAGCCTTTTAATTTTTCCAAATCGCGATTGTATTTTTTTGCCAAAGTATCAACCGCTTGCAAAATTTTGGCGGGCTTACCGCCCGAAAAATTCAATTCCAGAATATCAGCACGGATGTTCTCAAGCAGTATTTCAAGCTCTGTTTCACCGGGATTACTTCCCTGTGGAAATACAAACCCAAACGAATCAACTCCCTTTAAACTTAAATCAAGTATTTTTTTGTTGGTTTCTTTATAATTATTAACCGTTATGTCCTGTCGTACCAGCCAACTGTTTTGTTGCACATTGTTACCTCTTACAAAGGGAAACTGTCCGGGCAAACTATTAATAAACGAAAGGTTTTTTAAGTCCTCCTCGCGGTAAAATGGCTTGATTTCAAAACCTTCAGCGGTTTTTTTTATGAGCTTGCCGTATGGTTTTCCCTTTAAATCTTTCACAATTTTTTCTTCCCATTGAGAAGTTAAAACAGGAGCAAACTCCTTAAAAAGTTTTTTATCTGACATATTATTTTCCATTTGTTTTCAGTTGTGAAATAATAAACAAAAGTAGTAAAACTCCTGATTGGCGTAATTGAAATCAAACTAAATTAGTTTGATTTAATTTTGGCTAAAATAATCAATTACCGTTGAAAATTTAATCGACTGTTGTTCTGTCTTTTATATTCCCCCGTGGTTCAGCCCGGGGGATTAAACAAACCATCTCTCCCAGGGCAAACCCCGGAAAAAATATAAAAATTCAAAAACAATTTATTGTGCTGTCATGCAGATTGCAAATCTACACGTGCTTGGCAGATAGATTAGCTAAACTCAAGTTCCCCGGGCTAAACCCCGGGGGAGTAACTATGTCTGACTCAACCGCTCATTAGAGTTCCTTTGAGAATCTTTTTAGTCATCGTAATCAAGTGCTGTTTTAATTATTTAACACATTTATAGTGATTTATTGAAAAAACAAGTGTTTCTTTGCAGCCTCGAATTTTTTCTGTCGTAATTTATGGGGTAAATTGACGTGGTAAAAATTCCAAATTAAGAGGGCAATTTTGCCCACATCAATTTAAATACATATTATGACCTTTGAAGAGATTAATATCCAAAGCGATATTTTAAAGGCTATTGGTGAGTTAGGTTTTGAAAACCCGACACCCATTCAGGCCGAAACCATTCCACATTTATTGGAAAACACCCATCAGGATTTATTGGCATTTGCTCAAACTGGAACGGGAAAAACTGCAGCTTTTGGCTTGCCCATCATTCAACAAATCGATACCGAAAGTAAACAAACACAAAGTATTGTGCTGGCCCCAACGCGCGAACTTTGTATGCAGATTGCCAAAGACCTGGAATCGTATGCTAAATACACCCGCAGCTTAAACGTTGTGGCTGTTTACGGTGGTGCCAGCATTGAAACACAGATAAGAGCACTCAGCCGGGGCGCCCATATTGTTGTGGGAACGCCCGGACGAACCCTCGACCTTATTAAAAGAAGAAAACTTAAACTTCATCAAATTCAATGGCTCGTTTTGGACGAAGCCGACGAAATGCTGAACATGGGTTTTAAAGAGGAGTTGGATAATATTTTATCGGAAACACCCGAAAGCAAACAAACGCTTCTGTTTTCGGCCACCATGCCCAAAGAGGTGGTCAGGATTGCCAACGAGTACATGACCGACAGCAAAGAGATTAAAGTTGGCCAGCGAAATGCCGGTGCCGAAAATGTTGAACATGCCTTTTATGTGGTAAGAGCCAGCGATAAATATGCTGCTCTGAAACGCATTGCCGATATCAACCCCGATATCTATGGTATTGTGTTTTGCCGCACACGGCGCGACACCAAAGAGATAGCCGATAAATTAATTGAGGACGGCTACAATGCCGATGCTTTGCATGGTGATTTGTCGCAGTCGCAGCGCGATATGGTAATGCAGCGGTTCAGACAGGGCAACCTGCAAATACTTGTTGCCACCGATGTGGCAGCCCGCGGCCTTGATGTAAACAATCTTACACACATTATCAATTTTAACCTGCCCGACGACCCCGAAGTGTATGTGCACCGAAGCGGACGAACGGGAAGAGCCGGCAAAAAAGGTATTTCGCTAACAATTGCCCACTCAAGGGAGCTTTCAAAAATACGAACCCTTGAAAAAATGGTTAAAAAATCGTTTAAAAAAGATCGTGTTCCCGGTGGTGTGGAAATTGTTGAAAAGCGTTTGATAAATTTAATCGACAACATAAAAAATACTGAGGTTAACGAAGAAAAAATAGCTCCATATTTAGATGATATTTTGCACAAGCTGGAAGACCTCTCAAGAGAAGAGCTGATAAAAAAGTTGGTTTCGGTTGAGTTTACACGATTTCTGGAATATTATAAAGGTGCCAAAGACATCAATTTTGATGGCAGCGAATCAAGAGGAAGAGACCGCGACCGGAATCGTGACAGAGACCGTGGCAGCGGAAGAGATGGCGACAGATCGAGAAGAGAGCGCCGTTCCGATTCGAGGGAAAAAGGTAAATTTTCGAGATTTTACATTAACCTTGGAACCAAATCAAACATCAACCCTGCTTCATTAATCGGCATTATTAACGATGTAACCGATAACCGTGATATTGGTATCGGAAGAATTGAGCTGATGAAGAAATTTTCATTTTTTGAGGTTGACAGTAATTACGAAAAGGAAATTATCAAGTCGTTTCAGGATGTGGGCTACAAAGGCCAGAGCGTTATTGTGGAGCTTTCAAATCCCAAGCAGGATTCCGGTACCGATCGTTATGAAAAACGGCACAACAGCTACGAGAAAAAAAGAAATACAAAATCGTCGCACCGGAAAAGAGATAATAAGTCGGACAAAGGACGCCGAAGCCGGAAGCGTTATTAACGAGGGCTGAAAAAGCCAAATTTCAAGACAAAAAAAAGCCACGTTTTATCGTGGCTTTTTTTATGTCTTATCTTAACTGTTAAAAGAATTTTATTCTGTTATCGGTAATATCAGTGGCTTTTTCAACCGCCCTGTAAGGAATATCGTTTTTAACAGAGTTGGCAATATCTTTTTCAAGTTTTTGAACCTCTTTTTGATAGGCTTTTTCAGCATTGGAAGCAGTAAGGCTGTTTAATTTAATAACATAAACGCCAACACGGTCAACAATGGGTTTTGAAGTAGCTCCCTTGTTTAGTCCAAAGCTGGTGCCAATGGCTTTTTGCTCTCTTCCGTAGCTGCCAAAGTTACGTGCTGTAAATACCAGTGCGTTATCCTGTTCGATGGGAAGGTTCATGTTTTTTGAAATCTGATTAAGATCGTTTCCGTAACTTTTCATCTTTTCGGCAACGTACTCACCTTTCTTTTGATTAAGAACGGCACGGGTTAACAACGATTTTATTTCGTTTAATGCCGGAATACCCTTGTCGCGTTTTTCGGTAACAACGGCTACCATATAAGCACCTTCCAAATCAAACACATCCGACACAACACCAATTTCGGTATTATCGTTAAACGCCCATTTAACAATTGGCCTTACGTTATCATACCCTCTGATGTTGCTGGTCATTTCGTTAATTTTTGGCTGCGAAAGTTTATTAAGATGCATCTCTTTTACAGCTTTGTTAAACTGCTCGAGGGTTTTGTTTTCGGAAGCCAATTTCGAGGCATCGGCAAAAACATTTTGATAGGTTTCGTTGCTTGGAACAACCTCCATGGTAAGCAGGGCAACTTTTAATTTTTTAACCTTATCTTTTTTGCCGGTTACCTTAATAATATGAAAGCCGAAAGGAGTTTCAGCCAGGGTAACTTTACCAACTTTGGTGTCAACACAAGCCTGATTAAACGCCGGAACCATGGCACCATCGGCAAACCAGCCCAAATCGCCGTTATTTGTTTTGGCAGATGGATCATCGGAATACTTGGTGGCAAGAGTTTCGATTTTTGAAGGTCTCTTTTTAATAACATTTAGCAAACTGTCGGCAAGCTTTTGTGCCTCTTCTTTGGTGCGTGCAATGGCAGGATTGGCTCTGTATGCTCCTTTGTATGAGATTAAAATATGCGATGCTTTCATGGAGTCGGGGCGCATGGCAACATCCATCAAACGAGCCAAATGATAAGCATTGTCGGTAAACCAGAAATCGGACACGTATCCGGGTTCTTTGGTAAACATAACGGAGTCGATTTCAACCGGAAGTTTTCCTTTTCCCACCCAACTGCTGTCGTAAGGGGTATCGGAGTTAACTTTCATAAAACGGTTTACGTCATCGGTTTCTGCAAACTCCTTTTTAATAGCTATAATCTCTTTTTTTGCTTTGTCGATGTCTTTGGCTGACGGGGTTACCTTAAAAATAACGAAATCCAAATCGCGTGTAGCCTCTTGTTTAAATTTCTCTTTATTGGCATCGTAGTAAGCCAGATAGTCGTCGTTGGTAACTGTTACCACACTATCGGGGATGTTAACAATTTTATTGGCTACAAAACTTACGCTTGCTCGGTCGTTGTCTTCCTTGTAAGCTTCAATGGCCAGCGCTTTGGGTACATAATAACCTTTTGAAATAAGGGCATTAAACTTGGTTTGCATTCTGTCCTCTTTCAAATATTTTTCAAATTCGAGCCATTGTTGTTTGGCCTCGGGCGGGTAATTGTCAAGATTTTTTAAATACTCAACAACTCTGCTGCGGTCGAACTTACCTGTATTGGGGTCGGTAAACGATTGAACAATCAGCGGATGAGGGTTGGGTCCCTGAACCATATCGTAAAGTTCGTCGGCGGTAACATCAATACCCAATTCATCAAACTCTTCGCCCATGATGATGTTTTTTACCATCTGGTTCCAGGTTTGGTTTCTTACCGATGCTTGTTCAGCGCCGGACAGGCTTGTTACTTTTCTTTGTCGTTTGGTGTTGTCCAGATTGGTTTCAAACTTTTTGTTAAAGTCCATGATGGTTATTTCCTGTCCATCAATAACACCCACATTTACATCACGCCTGTTTCTACGTTTTGCAAAGTCACCTAAAATAAAAGCTGCCAATGCGGCACCAATTACAATTACAAGCATGGTTGAGTGCTTTCTAATACTTCCTATAGCTGCCATCTTCTTTAAATTGATTTTTTAATTCGAGGTGCAAAAATACAATAGAATATGAAAAATGAAAATAAAATTAACAAATAAGAATTTATTATCAGTAAGTTAATCTGAAAACTGCTGTTTTTGGGGAAACCCGGAGATGATTTGTTAAACAATTTAACACATAAGCGTTCATTGTTTTACTGCAATAGTTTCAATTTCTATCATCACGCTCAGCGGAAGTTCTTTTACGGCAAAGGCGGCACGAGCCGGTGGGTTTTCGGGGTAATAGTTGGCATACACTTCGTTCATGGCACTAAAGTTGGCCATATCGCTCAGCAGACAGGTTGACTTAATAACATCGTCAAAGGTATAGCCGGCCTTGGTTAATATGGCTTTGATGTTTTGCATTACCTGTTCCGTTTGTTCCGTTATGCCGCCCTCAACAATTTTTCCGGTTTCAGGATTGATGGGCACCTGTCCCGAAATAAACAACATGCCATTTGCTTCAACAGCCTGGCTGTAAGGGCCAATGGCCTTGGGTGCTTTTGATGTACTAATTATTTTTTTCATCTGTTTGTAATTTATTGATTTTCTTTATCTTTCCGATAGCTATCGGGACTTTTATCTTTTATCAACACCTTATATATTTTATATCGCTGCCAAATTTCCATAACAAAGTTATAGGTTTCTTTTCCACGCACATACCCGTTTCTGACGACAGGGTCGTTATAATATTTTTTTTCGGAAAGGTGCAAAATAAAATAATCGGTGTTGTCGGTCCAACGATTGGGATTTTTGCCATATTTTGCAGCAAGCCGTCTTGCATCAAACACATGTCCCATGCCGGTGTTATAGGCAGCCAAAACAAATTTAATTCTTTCAACCGAATCGGTTATTTCGGGTGGCAACTGTTTAAAAAGTGCCTTCAGGTATTTGGTTCCTGCCATAATTTGCTCTTCGGGCGATGCGGTGGAATCAATGCCATATTTTTGCATCACATCGGGCATAAGCTGCATCAAACCCCGGGCACCCACCCACGACACCACACCGGGCTTAAACTCCGACTCCTGATAAATTAGCGATGCCAGCAAACGCCAATCCCAGCCAATTTGCTGCGATGCCTTTTTTATGATGTTGTCGAAGGGCGACAAATATCCTTTGCCATACGAGTTGTACAGGCTTTTGTTTACTCGTTTTCGTGAAGAGAGGTTTTTAAAATATTTGTTGTAAAGCAATCGCGAGTCCAGTGTTTTATAAAACTTATCAAGCCAAAAATTAATGGTGTCGGCCAACCTTTTTTGATCGATACGGACGGCCCAGGCAATTTTTTGTGGAAAGCTGATAAAAGTTTTAGTGTCGATGTTATTATAAAAAGCTGCATCAACAAGCGCCACATGTTCGTCGGCAACGGTGTAATCAATTTCTCCATTGGCCACAGCAGCAATAAGCTGTTCGGTTTCGCGGTCGTCTTCAACAATATAAATGGTGTCGGCAATTTCGTTCATCAAGGCTTTAAGACGGTTGACAAACACCGTTCCTTTGTGGACATAAACGGTTTTTTTTGCCAGATTCAACGGGTTCCGTAACAGGTGCGATTCAATTTCATCGCGGGTACGCATTTTTTGGTACCCTTCGGGTTTGCGCTGTACCAGTACCTGACGGGTAAACATAATGGGTTTGGTAAATAGTAATTTCGATTTCCGTTCGGTGGTTTCGGTTAACCCCATGGCCATCAAATCAACCTTTCCCGAATCAAGATATTGAAAACTTTTTACAAGATCTTTTTCAATGCGCATCTCCAAATCAACATGTAAAAATTTGGCAAATCGCGATACCAAATTATACTGATATCCCATGGGTTGTCCCCTGTAAATAAAATAATCGGTTGAGCTGTAGTTTGTTATGGCGATTAGTTTGCCTTGCGAGAGGATGGTGTCTAACAGGTCGATTTTTTTTCGGGGTTTACCAACAGCCGAATTTTTTTTCGACATATTGTGTTTATCCGGAGCATTCAGGCATCCGTTTAACACCATAACTAAAAGTAATAAAAACAAATAGCCTTTTCCCTGCATCTGTATTGTGTTCCGTATCACAAGCCAAAATACAAAAAAATCAAACAGAACTACATGGCAGGCATTTTAAGTTTTAAACCTTTTTGTATGCGATTGATTTTTTTCTTTATCCGGTAGTTAAAAAAACTACTTTTGTGTTCTTATTAAACCAAGTGCACATAAAATAAGTATAAATATGATAACCGAAGCATTAACCAATCCGCAAAGTATAGTTGTTGTGGGAGGTTCAAACGATACCCATAAACCCGGCGGAACCGTTTTAAAAAATCTTATTGAAGGAGGTTTTAAAGGAGCCTTGTATGTTTTAAATCCCAAGGAGGATGAGGTGCAGGGCGTTAAAAGCTATCGCAATTTGGAACTGTTGCCGCAGGTTGATTTGGCCATTATTGCCATTGCCGCCAAATATACGCCTGATACCGTTGAATTTTTGGCACAAAATAAAAACACCAGAGCGTTTATCGTTTTGTCAGCCGGTTTTAGCGAAGAGAGCCATGAAGGTAAGCTGCTCGAAGATAGATTGGTGGCTTCGGTTAACAAGGTCAACGGCTCGCTTATTGGCCCCAACTGTGTGGGCGTGTTAACACCCCGGCACCACAGTATTTTTACCAAGCCCATCCCTAAACTCGACCCGCAGGGTTGCGATTTTGTATCCGGCTCGGGAGCAACAGCCTGCTTTATTATGGAGGCCGGCATTTCAAAGGGGTTGACCTTTGCCAATGTTTATTCGGTGGGAAATTCGGCACAAATGGGTGTGGAAGAAATTATTCAGCACATGGATGAAAACTTCGACCCTGAAAAAGACCCGAAAGTAAAATTACTCTACCTTGAAAAAATTGACAAACCCGATTTGTTGCTAAAGCATGCTGCTTCGCTTATAAAAAAAGGCTGTCGTATTGCTGCTGTTAAAGCGGGAGCATCCGATGCCGGCAGCAGGGCAGCATCATCGCACACCGGTGCACTTGCCAGCTCCGATGTGGCCGTGGAGGCACTGTTTAAAAAAGCGGGCATAGTTAGGTGCTACGGACGCGAAGACCTTATTAGCGTTGCTTCGGTTTTTATGTATCCCGAATTAAAAGGCAAAAATATTGCCGTCATTACCCATGCCGGCGGCCCTGCCGTAATGCTCACCGATGCACTGGAACAAGGCGGTTTATCTGTTCCTGCCATTACAGGTGCTGCCGCCGATGCATTAAAAGAGGAGCTTTTTCCCGGTTCATCGGTTGCCAATCCCATCGACTTTTTAGCCACCGGCACAGCGGAGCAACTGGGTACCATTATCGATTATGTGAACAACAAGTTTGACCATATCGATGCCATGGTTGTTATTTTCGGTACCCCCGGATTGTTTGAGGTTTATGATGTGTATAACCTGTTGCACGAAAAAATGAAAACTTCGCCAAAACCGATTTTTCCGGTGCTTCCATCGGTTTTTACAGCTAAAAACGAAGTGGATGATTTTGTCTCCAAAGGCAGGGTGTTTTTTCCCGATGAAGTGATGCTTGGCAAAGCCTTGTGCCGGATTTATAACACTCCCAAACCTGCTTCGGATGATTTTAAATTACCTGATATTGATAAACCGGCCATTCGTAAAATAATTGATGAAAGCGACGAAGGTTATCTTTCACCACAAAAGGTAACGGCTTTGTTAGATGCATCGGGCATTAACCGGGCATTGGAATTGGTTGCCCAAACAACCGACGAAGCCATGGCTGCTGCCGATGAAGTTGGATTTCCGTTGGTGATGAAAGTGGTGGGACCGGTGCATAAATCGGATGTTGGTGGCGTGGTACTCAATGTAAATTCCATTGAGCAGGTTGTTGCCGAAACCGAAAGAATGATGCAAATTAAAGATGCAGTCGGTGTCTTGTTTCAACCCATGCTTACAGGTACCGAGCTTTTTGCCGGCGTTAAAAAAGAAGCCTCCTTCGGCCACATGGTTTTATTTGGTTTGGGAGGTATTTTTATTGAGGTGCTAAAAGATGTACGTACAGTGCTGGCACCCGCATCAAAAGAAGAGATAAGCCGCGAGCTAAAGCAACTCACGAGTTATAAAATTATTGAAGGTGTAAGAGGCCAGGCGGGCGTTAATGAGCAGATGTTTGTTGATATTATCAGCCGGCTGGCGGCATTGGTAACGGTTGCCCCCGAAATTGCAGAAATGGACTTGAACCCCCTGCTGGGAACCCCGACAAATGTGGTGGCTGTTGATGCAAGAATAAGGGTTGAAAAAGTGCCCCATTCATAGCCACTGTTTTTAAAGTGATATTTTTTAACAGTATTGTTATTGTATTAACAATAATATTTAACTTTGTGGCATTAATATTTTATTGCCATGACAAAAGTTAAAATTCACTCAAAAGAAATACCGGTTAAAACCATTGCGAGGTTAAGCCAATATCGCAGGGCTTTATTAATTTGTTCGCAAAAGGGAAAGACCCATATTTTTTCTCACGAAATTGCGGCTATACAGCATGTTACTGCGGTTCAGGTTAGGCGCGACCTGATGCTAATCGGGTTTAACGGCAGCTTAAAACAGGGTTATAACATCCATGATTTGGTAAATGTAATCAGCGAAATTCTGGATTACGAAGAGGGAATAAACGTAGCCATTGTGGGGCTTGGCAATTTTGGCCGCGCGTTGTTTAACTATTTTTACGGAAAGCGTTCGCAGTTGCGTATTGCAGCTATATTTGACAATAACATGGAAAAAATAGGAACCGAGTACAATGGTGTTTATTGTTACTCACCCTATCGTGTGGAAGAGATTGTTAAACGCGAAAACATTAAAATTGCCATTCTCACGGTTCCGCCCAACCGGGCTGTTGAGGTTGCAAAAAAGCTGGTAGATGCCGGAATTAAAGGGATACTAAATTATACTTCCACCCCCATTAATGTGCCCGATAATGTATTTTTGGATGAGTACGACATGATTACCACTATGGAAAAAGCTGCTTTTTTTGTTAAAATGAACGAGATGAAATAAAATGGAGTATTACCGTTACTTTGGCCAGCTTGCTGTTTTTATTGTTGTTAGCATTCATTAAAAAACAAAATACTGTTAAGTATAAAAATACAATAATTAAAAGTAGAAATTATGAACCACTCAAATTATGGTCACAGTAAAAAAGTAAAAGTTGATTTTGATCAAGCTGTAGAAAACACAAAAGAAGCTCTAATAAATGACAACAGTAAAATTATGCAAACAAAAAAAATATTTATTCATCTCGCAATTATATTGTTTTTAACTTCAACGATGTATGCTCAAACAGAAAAATCTATTGAAGGAAACGTTGACAATCTCCCTGTAAAAGAATATACACTTACGCTAAAGCAAGAAAAAGTAAATAAAGCAGGAAAAGAAGTGATAGGAATGACCATTAATGGAACAATCCCTGGTCCTGTTTTAGAATTTACCGAAGGTGAATACGCAATCATTTATGTAAAAAATGAAATGGATGTAGAAACCTCAATACATTGGCATGGAATTTTACTACCAAATTTTTACGATGGTGTACCTTATTTAACAACGCCACCTATAGAACCGGGACATACGCAAAAATATGAGTTTGCAATAAAACAATCAGGAACCTACTGGTATCATGGTCATACATTATTGCAAGAACAGGTCGGTGTTTTTGGTTCTATTGTAATTCATCCTAAGAAAGAAACTTTAAAATATGATAAAGAATTGGTATTAATGTTATCTGATTGGACTAACGAAAAACCAATGAATGTATTGCGAAATTTAAAACGTGGAACAGAATGGTACACCAACAGAAAAGGCACTGCAACACCATTGAATCAAGTGATTAAAAGAGGTGCATTGGGTGCACAACTCAATTTTTGGAGACAACGTATGGAAGGTGTAGATATTGCAGATGTTTATTATTCAGCCTTTTTAATTAATGGCGAACAATCTATTGAATATCCAGAATTTAAAGCAGGAGAAAAAGTACGTTTACGTATAATAGATGGAGGAGCTTCCACTTCTTTTTGGATAACTTTTGGTGGTGGTAATCCATTATTAGTTTCTGCTGATGGGCTAGATGTTGTTCCAATAAAAAAGGACAAAATTTTTATTGCTATAGCTGAAACCTACGATTTTATTGTTACAATTCCAGAAAATGGCAAAATAGAATTTAAAATTACAGCACAAGATGGTTCAGGTAGTGCTTCAGCATTTTTAGGAAAAGGAGAAATATTGAATGCACCAAATATTATGAAACCAGACAAAATCGGAATGATGATGAAAATGGCAAAAATGGACATGAAAATGGGGGCGCATGCACTAAAATTTCGTCCAAAAAAAGATGAACGCTTTAAAATGAAAGAAGAATATGGCATGCAAATGAAAGGCGAAATGGCAGGAATGAATATGAATGATTCTAATAAAATGGATTCTTCAAAAATGAAAGATGATAAGATAACGAATGATAACAAGAAAATGGATTCTGGAATGCAAATATCTGCTCAATACAATTACGATTATTTAAAATCACCTAAAAAAACCAATTTTAATAAGGATATTCCTGTAAAAGAAATATTGTTAAACCTTACAGGAAATATGCAGCGATATATTTGGAGTATGAATGGTGTTCCACTTTCAGAAGCCGATAAAATAAAAATAAAAGGCAACCAAGTAACTCGTATTACACTTAACAATTTAACTATGATGCACCACCCGATGCACTTGCATGGACACTTTTTTAGAGTTATTAATAAAAATGGAGACTATTCACCTTTAAAACACACGGTTAATGTACCACCAATGCAGTCAGTAACTATTGAATTTTATGGAAATGAATATGGCGATTGGTTTTTTCACTGTCATATTTTATACCATTTAATGGGTGGCATGGCTCGTGTTATTAGTTACGATACACCACGAGATACACGAATGAAAGGGTATCCAATAAAAACAGGAGTAGCAGAAACTAATCGCTATTTTTCTTGGGGATTGGTTGATGTAGCATCACAAATGACCAATGTTTATTTAACAACATCAAACATTAGAAATCAATTTAATGCATCTTTAGAGTATGGTTGGAATAAAAATTTAGAAGCAGAAGTTACTTACGAATATTATTTGTATGATTACTTACGTGTGTTTGGTGGTGTAAATATAGAAAACGAAATACCTGAAAGTTTAAATGATTTTAATACCACAGCAGTTGCAGGCATTCGCTTTCTAACACCTTATCTTTTTAGTTTAGATGCTCGAATAGATAGTAAATTAAGACCACGAATTTCATTGGGCAGAAGTATAATGGTCTTTCCTAAATTTTCGATATTTGGTTATTACGAGTACCAAATAGATTTAGGTATTATAAATGATCTACCAAACAATAAGGACTATCTATCCGATATTGTTTGGAACGCAGGAGCTGAATATATGATATCACGAAACTTCTCTTTTATGGCAAGTTATGACAATCGCTTTGGAGCAGGTGGTGGACTTTCAATAAGATTTTAAAATATACTATTTGACAAAAATGAATAACGAAATGCTAACAAAGGCTCATACGTAATGCGGGATTTATCGTAAATTGAAAGATTATAGATACAAAGAAAAATTATTGTAAATTTGAAAAATAATCGTTTCAAAAACCCGCACTACGCATAGCCAAACCGTTGTGCCTTATATCCGCAAGGAACTGAATTTTCCCAACGTTTTTAGTAGTAATTTCAAATTATTTAAGTTAGATGAGCATCGAAAATCAAGATTGGAATTTCCTTAACCGTTTAAAACGACAGCCCGATAAATCGAGTTTTTATTATTGGCACAGAACGGTACAATTATTGACAAATAATAATGATATTTAAAAAACCACGCACATGAAAAACAGACTTTTATTATTTAGTTTTTTCCTAACAGCTTCATCGCTTTTTGCTCAGTATCAGAATATTGTTATCGACAATACGGGTTCGCCCGAAGAGCCGTCCATCATGATTAATCCGAAAAATACCAATCAACTGGTAGCCGGTTCAAACATCGATAATTATTACTATTCGGAAGATGGGGGCTTTACGTGGACAAAAGGAACGCTGGTTTCGCCCGGAAATGGTGTTTGGGGCGACCCTTGTATAATTGTTGATACGGCAGAAAGTTTTTACTTTTTTCACTTGGCAAATCC
>WGDP01000261.1 GCA_015493215.1 Bacteroidales bacterium
GGAAGCACCCAGATATCAGGGCGGACATTGAAAGAATTCACAACACTTGTGTTTTTCCCGAAACCAATCCATTCATCCACATTGGTCAACGGAATGTCTCCGATAATGCCGTCGTGGGCATTGGTAAGCCCCAGCTGCATATTGTTAATCACGAGACTCTGTACCCCCCAAAAATAATTTGCCATAAACCCAATAGGATACGGAATGTCAAAGCCCTTTTTGTAAGCGCCCTGCCCCAGAATGGGGAAAACATAATTGTACTGTACGTTTTTCAGGCTGTCGGTGTAGGTTTCGAATTTACTCCTGACCCTTTTCGAACTATATTGCGCCTTAGCCGCTATTCCTGTAAAAAACAACAGGAATAAAGAAACAGTAATGATTTTGTAACACTTTTTCATAATTTTCACTTTTGGTTATTTATTAATTTTTGTTTTGTTGTTTGGCTGCTTTTTTGGCGGCCTTTTTTTTGGCTGCTTCCGCCCTTTTCTTTTGTGCCTTTTCACCGGCCCCGATAGGGATATTGGCTTTTACATAGAAGACACTGTTTTTCGTTCCCGGCATACCTTTGTATGCATTGACCAACCCATAATAGTATTTAAACCCAAGGGTCATTCCTGTGCGTTTTGGAAAATGGTAACCAAAACCGGCTGTCGGCCCCACATCAATGGGGTTCATCTTGTTTTTATTGAATTCTTTCAAAAGGATATTTCTCTCTTTGTCCTTGTATTTATACTCTACCCACGATTTGTACCGCAGACTGGCCTGGATACCCCCTTCCAGATAAAACCGGTTATCAAACATATAACGCATCATTATAGGGACGATAAAAGTGTTTACCTTTTGCGTATAACTGCCGGGTCCCATGGTAGTATCCGCAAACTGAGAACCAATGGCTACCAAATCCTGATGAACCAGGTTTCCAGTACCCGTTTTGGCTTTTACAAGCACACCGGTGTTGGCATACCACGGCCCTTTCACATGGAAAATAAAATAAAAGCCCAGATTCCAGTCGGTCATGTACTTTCCTGTGTACATATTGGTTATATGCGAAAAGTTAGCCCCGCCTTCCATACCAAATTCTATTTTATCAGAGTTTAACTTGTTGCCCAGCAGCAGGGAAATCAGCACCTGCGATTGGGCCGAAATGGTTACCAGCAACAGCAGGGAAACCAAAATGTACTTTATGTTCTTCTTCATTTTTATAATTATTTTTATTTGTTACTAATACAAACTTATGCAGCCCCGAAAAGGCTTTTCTGTTACCGCCAACGGCTCATGACGTAACGCACCGAAAACATGATTCGCTGATCGTCCGCCGAAGCTCCTTCTTTGGTAAATCTTTTTCCGTATTGATAATTTAAGCCCACGTAAAGGTGGTTTTTATAGATTTCATAGATCAGCTGGGTAACCGAGTAATATGATTTATGAAAGGCATCCGGTGATTGTCCGGCCGTATTGGTTTCGTTGGTTTCGCTAAAACCGGTGGAACCGTACCATCCTTTGCCAAAATACTGATCGTAAAAAGCGGAGAAACCAAACTGAAAAGGAACCGTGGCGTGGAAATTTTCGTCCGGTGTAATTTCAACGCCCCCATCGTTGTTATAACCGGCGTAGCCGTGCCCGAAAACCGTTTGCAACCGGAAAGCACCTGTACTGTGAAAGGTGTTGATAGCCGAGGTGAGGTTTACCGCCCAACCGAATTTGGATTTTTTCTGTGCCGTTTCATTATTTACGCTGATGATTTCGTAAGCAAGTTGCCTGAGCATAAAAGCCCCTTTGAAATAGCCGCCTTTGCCGCGGTAGGTATAGCGGCCGATAAAATCGGGCAGAACTTCTTTCGTTTTAAAATTCAGCAGGTTCGGGTCAATCTGGCGCAATTGTCCCGGGTCGACTTCCGAACCGGGTATTTCCACCGAAAACTCTAGTTTGCTTTTCTTTCCCAGATTATGGGTATAACGGATAAGCTCGGTAGGCAACAGTGCCATCCCCGAAGGCCCCCACCAGTCGTAATTGTTGGGGAAGGCTTCCAGATCGATAAAAGTAGACCAGTCTTTCCCTATGCGGAACGGGCCCCAGTCGCCATAAGCCATTCGGAACCGCACGGTAGTTTCGCCGGCATGCACGCCCAGTCCGAAGAGGTCGAATTCAAAACGCAGCCTGATGGGACCCCATTTGTGACGGGTGGGCAAAACACCTTCAAATTTAAAAGTGGATTGCCGGACACTGAAATAAAGGTGCCCGTAAGTGCCCCAGCCCGGGTCGGTGGGATAAACGGGAATTTTCGACGGGCGGAAACCACCAATCCAGTCGGGGTCCATTTGTTTCAGGTCGTAAATGACATCCATGTGCACCATCCCCCAGATGTTCAGGTAAGGTTTGTCTTTGCCTTTTAGCGTATCGGCCTTGTTTGGCCCTCCGAAAACCAGTACCGGAAACAACAGGACAATAAACAAAACTACACCTAATCGTTGTCTCATAACCTTTTCAAATTTATGAAAAATCAATTTTATCATCTAAACCAATAACTTCCAAGAACAACATAAAAGGCCCATTTTTCCGGTCCCCGTGCCACATCAACGCCCATACGGAGGCCAAACAGGCGCGCCATAAGGTAGCGGAAGCCTGCACCTGCACTCCATGCAGTGGAAGATTTCTTTTCCGGTTCATCCAGAGAAGTATAAGCTTTGCCATAACCTCCAAAACCAACCACGCTCCATCGCCGGGTAACCAAGACCTGTTGCTCCGTTTCAATCAGGCCGGTGAGTTCTCCCTGATAGCGCATGGCCGGAATGCCCCGCATGGTAATAAAAGGCTTCAAATAAAATGGCGCGTCTCCGGTTTCCAAAAGTGTCTCCAACCTGAATCCCGATATCCACGACTTTGTAACAGGCAAATAATAAATCGTAGAAAAAGACATCCGCCCGAAATCGCGGTCGCTGCCCAGCAATTGTAGAAATTGGTTATAGCTGAGGTTTATTTTTAACCCTTTGGTGGGAGAAAAATAGTTGTTCAGGTTGTCGTATTCAGAAATAAAACCGATACCGCTGTTGGTAAAATCCAAATCATGCGGGTCAACTCCCGGAATCTTGCCATCTTCAAAAAAAGTAACTTTGGAAGTACCGAAAAGGTATCTTCCCCCCAACAGGAATTTGCTATCGCCTACCCTGAAAATAATCTGTTGCAACAGGAAATAACTTTTTATGGAAAATCCGGCCGGATTTTCCTGAAGGAAGTCGCCTCCCTCTCCATAATATTTCAGATGGACATCGCCGTATCCAAAAACACCCCGGTAACGGATGTGATCCTCTTTCCAGAAGCCGAGATAACCCACCCCGACAAACCATGTTTTGTTGGAGGTCATCCCACCTGCTACCGCTGCAATATCGGGAATTTGAAACTTTGTATGATTTGATTTCTTCTTTTTAGGAAAGAAAAACGCCCCGCCCGCAGCTGCACCGTAACCCACAGCAGGCTCGGTTATAGGAACCACGACGGGCAGAAATCCGTGAAGATTGGCAAGATAATAGCTGATATCAAAAGCACTGTCCGCTTTGTCCCGAAAAGGTTTCTTCCTTTTCCCCGGTGTAGTCTGGGCAGTAACCTCCTGTGATACAACAAGAAGGGCTAACATAACCTGAAAGGAGGCAAGGATTAAAAACCTTTTATTCATACAACAAGGAATAAGTTATTTCACTGTGTAACCTTTTGCCTCCATACAGGCGGTAAAGGCTTTTTTAAAGTTATCCATCAGTTTTTTCTCTTGTTCGGCTGCCGCTTGGTTATGGGCAGCCTGTTCCATCTGGTCGCCTACGAGGCGGGCGCGGCGTCCTCTGAGTCCGCCAGCTATAGCACCGATAGCTGCTCCTTTACCGGCATCACCGGCAATGGCGCCAATGGCGGCCCCGGCGGCTGCACCGCGCGCCCCGCCCACAATCATACTACCATCGGGGTTCCGGTTGGCTTTTTTAGCTTCTACTTTAGGCGGATTTATGGGATCCACACCGGTTTGCTGCTGCGCCCATTTGTAACAGGCCGCTTCATCGGCATCCTGGGTTTTTTTATCCTGATTTTTGGCAGGGAAGACAAACAATCCGAGACTCTGTCCCAGACTTTTGGCTGTTGTTGTGGTTTGTGCTTTCACCTGAACGGATGCCAGCACCATCAACAGTACCGATACAATGATTCCTGTTTTTTTCATGGTTTTTTCTTTTTATGTACTTTCCAAATTATTTTATTTCAGGTATTTAGGGTTAACAATCACATAACCCAACTGCCGCAGGGCATCCGCTTCGTTGTAAAAAGTATAGCTCTTTACAATTTTTCCGTTTTTTATTTTGTAAACCGAATTGGCCCACAAAGTTACGGCTTTTCCGTTTTGATACACAATATGCAGTTCACCCCAGTTAGACACCCAGTTTCCCTTGTTGGGCCCTGACGGGATGGTTACGGCCACATTTTGCGATTTGTTGTACCGGATACTTTTGTACAGTTTTTTCACATTGTATTTCATGTGTTCAAGCGCCTGCTTGCGGTTAATGGAATCGCCGTACGACGGCCCGTAACCCTCATAATTGTCGGCCAGCAGGTTTTTCATGGCTGGATAATCCAGATTTTCGACCGCTTGGATATATTTCTCCACAACAGCCACATCCGCTTTGGCTTTCTTGTTTTGACTTTGGGAAGCACATCCCACGAAAAAGGGAAGGGCCAGCAATACAATCAATAATTTTTTAATTTTCATGGTTTTATGGTTTAATTAAACTTTTATAATTCAACTCGTTGCATGGTTTTTGGGGAGTATTATACCCCGTGCCACAAATGCAAATGTGATTGAAAATAGCATGGTAATTCGTGATACTTTTGTTTTCATCTTCAGTTAATTATGCTTAATACTTATGTGATTTCGTAAGCCTTAAAGCCTCCTTTTTCGCCGCCTCCAAGTCAGTTAAAAAATCTTTGTTTGCATGCAACCGTGCAACAGTGGCAGCCCCGATAAAACGACCCGCTATTACATCGCTATACCAATGGACATTACAAATCATCCGGCTAATTCCATATTGTTTTCCCCGTTCAATAATAGCATCGGTTTGGTTAGGGTAAATCTCCGTTAAAATCAATGCCCAGGCCCAACCGATGGCAGTATGGCCGGAAGGATAGGATCCATCTTTTCGTAATTGTTCTTTGGTACTGGCATCGTACTCCGGCAAATGATTTACCATAAAAGGTCTTGCCCGGGAATAGTTGTTTTTTGCAGCATAAGTGGCCAAACCGGCATCGGCCATACTGCGTCTGAGAAGCATATACAAATTAGGTGTTTTTTTCTCTGAAACAGGAATATCTAAGACAATATTAAAAGCATCAAATGCTTCCGGAAACGTTAAAATGGCATCTTTTTTGGCACGTTCTATTCTTGCAGTATCTGTCAGCGAAGTATATTTCTTCGACAATTCAACATCATAAGCATAAGCCGCTGACCCTTTCTTTGGCGGAGGCGGAAGAAGCTTCAGGCTATTGGGATATTCGTCCTGGCTTAAATAGCCGGCAAGTATTCCGGGATGAACTTCTTTTACATTCTTAAACAGGGATGTTTTTTCTGTTTTTACCTGAACTTTCTGCGTGGTGTTGTTACACGAAAAGATAAAAACAGAAAGAAAAAATACGATGAATATTTTGTTAAATGTTTTCATAAGATATGTCTTTTTATTTAGGAAACATAAAATTTAATTGGGCCCTTAATTGCCAGGCAGGGCCATTATCGGGAGCAATTACATAATTGTAATAACCTACCTGTGCGTTAACGGGCAATTTTCCCATTCTAAATATTTTGCCTGCACCGGCTCCAACAGGAACCAACCATTGTTGCCCCTTGGCTGCGTTCCAATTTGCTGTTATAATTGGTGCGGTATTTACATACCAGCCTTTTCCAATATTCCTGACGATAAAAACCTGTGAATAAAATGAATTCACATTCTGCCGGTCGCTTTTGCCGGCAAATGACCAGGTGTTTTGTGCTGTAAAACCAAAAGTCCATCCTCCAGGCTGTAATAACATAATGATGGCTGGCCCGGCAGACCATTTTCCCGTTCCCAATATTGTATCGGTGGCTGTAGCCAAGCCAATGGCAGGGCCAACACCCCAGATTAATTTACCGGGTTCTTTTGGCGTAAAAAATAAGGAAAGTGCAATGTCCCCCAAACCAAATTTACTGTTATCTTCTCCTAATGGCTGATTAATCAGAGGGATAATCGTTCTCACAATTAAATTGATTTTTTTAGCTATTCCAATGGGAACTACGGGTTGTATATTGGTTATGTTTTGTGTTAAATTATGCTCCCCTATTCCAAATTGGGTATTATTCTGGAAAGGTAATACGTACATTGACGCGATTGGATTTTGAGCTGCTTTCTCTATTTCTTCAGCCGTCTTTTCTTGCGCATTCAAATTTGTTATGCTTATCAAAATAACAAGTAATAAACTTAGTTTTTTAATATTCAAATCCATTGTGTTTATTTTGTTAAATCTGTAGATTACTGTTTATTAGTTATTTGCAGAAATCCATTTCCTCTGACAAATCTTTGCTATAGAATAGTAAATTCACAATCCCAGCATAAACGGCCAAAAAAATGGTAACGAACCACACCACATAAGCAATGGAAAAAAGCAAGGTAGTGGCAATAATCCATCCCGTTGAAAACTTTGTATTGCTTGTTGTCCGGCCCATCATCTTTTCTCTTTGGGAACAAATCGGACGGAGCCGTTATTGTGTAACAGCCCCGTCTTTTGGTCTCCTTATTTATTATTTATAATGCCTACTTTATCAATTCAAAATCATTGGGTTTCCAGGTTTTATCAAACCAGGGTTCAAGTGGACCATACAAGCGCAAAACCGCAAACCAGCCTTTCCCGGGGACGGTTTGAATCCAGTTGGCAGCTTTTTTCTTGTCTTTCGGTTTTTCGGGCCCGAAATAGAGGTCAATGGAGCCGTCTTTGTTAAATTTCAGTTCATCTCTTTTATTATTCTTGCTCGGATATTTCTGATTTGTTTGAAGTTGTGACCTTGTTTGCGGGTCGTATATGGTTACCGACCAGAAATCTTTTGCAGGAATATTGGCCGGAAGATGCAAAACATAGTTTTCGGACCCTTTCAAAACACTGCCGTTTTTATCGGTATATTCCATGGCATAGTTTGAACCTACACCCGGAATTTGAATAGCCATGGCAGGAGTGTTTACTGTAGCAATGTAGAAAAATGCAATGCGGGCATCAAGGTTTCTTCCCCGTATCCCGTTACCGTCAAGCCAACGGTAATCGTTGCCCACAAAAGCAAGATACCAGTTTCTGTCGGGGAAAACTTTTGCCCTTTCATCCCGGGGCCTGAACGCTAAAGTTCGTGAGGCGGCAACGGCAAAATCAGCAGATTCGGAAAGGATTTTTTTCATCCGTTCATCGGGGTTGAAGGGCCGGCCTTTAACAATGCCAATGGCACCTGCCTGCCCCCTTAATTCGGGCCCGATTAAATCCAACGGCTCCTTGTCAAGTACTTTTGCCAGTGTATAATAAAACTTTATATCGTTCGGGAAAATGGTATTGAACTCTTTGTCGGAAGCGTTTACGAATTTCATGGCAGGTGGGTTGGCAGCATCTTTCAAAGGGTAAATTTTCAATTTTTCCCTCCA
>WGDP01000262.1 GCA_015493215.1 Bacteroidales bacterium
TAATGGGACTCCTCCACAGTCTTTCCTCGTGTTTAATGCTAGCTTGCATATCATCTATATGCAGCTTTTGATACTTTGTCCTGACTTATGAGAAAGTAAAAGACAGGGACTTTTTCTTTCAGGCGATATCATATAAATGTATCTTGGTTTAGCATGATCACCTGTCTTTTCCCATTTAAATTCTATAAAACAAAAATAGAATTAAATGAACCTTTCTTTTTTGATTTTGCAAACATACGAGGTTGAGCACGGGGAATAAGCACATATTGCTTAAGATTGCCCGTCCGAACGCCTGCCTGCATGACACAGTCGGGCAGGCCCGCCTGACCGGACGGGCAGGGATATTCATCCGGACGGGATTCGGGGCTTGCGCCCCTCGCAAATTAACGGCTTCGTTATTTGGTTTATCGGTTAAACGGGTATAACTACCAATCAACATTGCGAAGCAATTCCGATAATTATCGGGAACCACCACTCCCCCTTATAGTAATCAAAATAGGAATTAGCCAAAATAATTATCGATTTTAAAAAAAATAATCGGTTCAGGACTTGGTAATTAAAAATTAATGTTTACTTTTGCAACCCATTTCAGAGATGTGAGATAAAAATCACTGAAATAGTTATAGTTAAGGGAACCTGATAAGGTAAAACGTAATAGGTTTCTTGCGCGGCTCGAAGGTAAATGCTGCGTTGTTTTTTCGAGAACAACCTATCCAACTCCTTCCTTTTTCAGCCCTCCTTTAATTTATAACCGAAATAAAGAGGTTCATTTAAAATATTTTATACTTTTGCGCCTCCTTAAAAATAGAGGTAATTAAGTTTAATAATTTAAAATTGTTATGCCGACAATACAACAGTTAGTAAGAAAAGGACGTAAGAAACTTGTAGATAAGAGCAAATCACCTGCCCTTGATTCAAGCCCTCAACGTCGTGGTGTTTGTGTAAGGGTTTATACCACTACACCTAAAAAACCTAACTCAGCTATGCGTAAAGTAGCCAGGGTTAGATTAACCAACGGTAAAGAAGTTAACGCCTATATTCCGGGCGAAGGTCACAACCTGCAGGAGCACTCAATCGTTATGATTCGTGGTGGACGTGTTAAGGACTTACCGGGCGTTAGATACCACATCATCCGTGGTGCACTCGATACATCAGGTGTTGAAGGCCGTACTCAGAGAAGATCAAAGTATGGAACTAAACGTCCAAAAAAATAGTTTTTGAATAGCATTTAAGCTTGAAATAAAATGAGAAAGTCAAGACCAAAGAAACGAATCATACTTCCGGATCCAAGATTTAACGATGTTTTGGTATCGAAGTTTGTAAACAACCTGATGTTGCAAGGCAAAAAAAGTATTGCCTTCAAGATTTTTTACGATGCAATGGATATCGTTAAAGATAAAATGAAAGACGAAGATCCCATTGAAGTTTGGAAAAAAGGTTTAGCCAATGTTACTCCTGCCGTTGAGGTTAGAAGTCGCCGTATTGGTGGTGCTACTTTTCAGATTCCTTCCGAAATTCGTCCCGCACGTAAACAATCAATCGGAATGAAAAACCTGATTGGATTTTCACGTAAACGTCACGAAAAATCAATGGCATTAAAATTGGCCAACGAAATTATGGCTGCCTATCGCGAAGAAGGTGCAGCCTTTAAGAAAAAAGAAGATACTCATAGAATGGCTGAGGCTAATAAAGCCTTCTCGCATTTTAGATTCTAAAAACCCGCACAGGTATAATTATAGATGGCAAAAAAAACAAACATATCAAATAAATTAGCCTTTACCAGAAACATTGGTATTATGGCTCATATTGATGCGGGTAAAACTACCACTACTGAGCGGATACTTTACTATACCGGTAAAAACTATAAAATTGGTGAAGTTCACGAAGGTGCTGCTACCATGGACTGGATGGTTCAGGAGCAGGAGCGTGGTATCACCATTACTTCAGCTGCTACTACCGTTTACTGGGAACTCTCCGGAAAAAAACATAAGATTAATATTATCGATACTCCCGGACACGTTGACTTTACCGTTGAGGTTGAACGCTCATTGCGTATCCTTGATGGTGCCGTTGCACTGTTTTGTGCCGTGGGTGGAGTTGAACCACAGTCGGAAACCGTTTGGCGTCAGGCTGATAAATATAAAGTGCCGAGAATAAGTTTTGTAAATAAAATGGATCGCTCGGGTGCTGATTTTTATAGTGTTGTTGAACAAATGAAAGACCGTCTTGGCGCTAACCCCGTTCCGATTCAGATTCCTATTGGAGCTGAAGACGATTTTCAGGGTGTAGTTGACCTTGTAAAAGATAAAGCTTTTATTTGGGACGACACCTCCATGGGAACTAAAATTGTTGAGATTCCAATTCCCGAAGATTTAGAAGAAGCTGCATACGAAGCAAGGATGAAACTTATTGAAGGCGTTGCCGAAGAGAGTGATGAATTGCTTGAAAAATTTATGGACGATCCTCATTCAATTACCGAAGATGAGATGATTGATGTAATTCGTCGTGCTACCCTCGATATGAGAATTACGCCCGTAATGTGTGGCTCCGCTTTTAAAAACAAAGGTGTTCAGATGTTGCTTAACGCAATCATCGAATTTTTACCAAGTCCGTTGGATGTTGATGACTTAGTAGGCATCAACCCAAAAACCGATAAGGAAGAGGTTCGTAAGGCAGATCCCAACGATCATTTTTCCGCTTTGGCATTTAAAATTGCAACCGACCCCTTTGTTGGCCGCCTTTGCTTTTTCAGAGTTTACTCCGGTACGCTTGAAGCCGGTTCGTACGTTTACAATGCCAATACAGGCAAAAAAGAACGTATCAGCCGTATCATGCAGATGCATGCCAACAAGCAAAACCCCATGGATAAAATTGAAGCCGGTGATATTGCTGCTGCCGTTGGTTTTAAAACCATCAGAACAGGCGATACCCTGTGCGATGAAAAGCATCCTGTTATTTTAGAGTCGATGTCATTTCCCGATCCTGTTATCAGTATCTCCATTGAGCCTAAAACTCAAAAAGATATGGATAAAATGGGTCTTGCTTTGGCAAAACTTTCCGAAGAAGATCCTACCTTTAAGGTTCGTACCGATGAAGATTCAGGCCAGACCATTATTTCGGGTATGGGCGAACTTCACCTCGACATCCTTATTGATAGAATGAAACGCGAATTTAATGTGGAGTGTAACGTTGGACAACCTCAGGTTGCCTACAAAGAAGCACTTACAGTAAGCGTTGAACATAAAGAGGTTTATAAAAAACAAACCGGTGGCCGTGGTAAATTTGCCGATATTCAGTTTGAAATCGGACCGGCTGTTGAACTGGAAGAAGGTTTGGAATTTGTTGACGAAGTAAAAGGTGGTAATATTCCCAGAGAGTATATTCCATCTGTTAAAAAAGGTTTTGAAATGGCCATGGCAAACGGTCCGCTTGCAGGTTTCCCTGTCGAAAGCATGAGTATTCGTTTGTTTGATGGTAGTTTCCATCCTGTTGACTCCGACCAGTTATCTTTTGAACTTGCCGCAAAATTAGGTTTCCGTAATGCTGCCAAAAAGGCTAAACCTGTTTTGTTGGAACCAATTATGAAAGTAGAAGTTGTAACACCTGATGAATATCTTGGCGATGTTACCGGCGACCTGAACCGTCGTCGTGCCATCCTCGAAGATATTTCTGCCAAAGTTGGCTACCAGGTAGTTAAAGCAAAAGTGCCATTGTCCGAAATGTTTGGTTACGTAACCCAGTTACGTTCGCTAACATCAGGCCGTGCCACTTCAACCATGGAATTTAATAGCTACGAGCAAGCTCCCGCTGCAATTGCAGAAGAGGTTGTGAATAAGGCAAAAGGAATTGTTAGTTAAAAATAATAATTAATAAAGTGAGCCAAAAAATTAGAATAAAACTAAAATCGTACGATCACAATTTGGTTGATAAGTCAGCCGAAAAGATTGTAAAAACGGTAAAAAGTACCGGAGCTGTTGTTACAGGTCCCATCCCTTTACCAACTCACAAAAAGGTGTTTACGGTAAACCGTTCAACCTTTGTAAATAAAAAATCGAGGGAGCAGTTTGAACTCAGTACTTACAAAAGACTGATGGATATCTACAACTCATCCTCAAAAACAATCGATGCTTTGATGAAACTGGAACTACCCAGCGGTGTTGAAGTAGAGATTAAAGTTTGATGAATATTTGACACACAGGCTTAAAGAATAATATCATGTCAGGAATATTAGGTAGGAAAATAGGGATGACCAGCATTTACGACGAAAACGGGAAAAATATTCCCTGTACCGTTATCGAAGCTGGTCCATGTGTGGTAACTCAGGTTCGCACTAAAGAGAACGATGGGTATGAAGCAATTCAGCTTGCCTTTGAAGAAAAAAAGGACAAGCACACCACCAAAGCACTTAAAGGCCATTTCAAAAAAGCTGGTACAACCCCCAAACGGCTTTTATCCGAATTTACCCGTTTCGAAGAGAAGAAAAAATTTGGTGACATCGTTGATGTAACCGTTTTTAACGAGGGTGAATTTGTTGACGTTAAAGGAACCAGTAAAGGAAAAGGTTTTCAAGGTGTTGTTAAACGTTACAATTTTAAAGGAGTTAACGATGCAACACACGGACAGCATAACCGTTTAAGAGCTCCGGGTTCAATAGGTGCTTCATCATACCCTTCAAGAGTTTTTAAAGGAATGAGAATGGCCGGACGTACAGGTGGCGATACCGTTAAGGTATTAAACCTTCAGGTTATGAAAATCGTTCCCGAAAAGAATTTATTAGTAGTTAAAGGATCGGTACCCGGTCCCAATAATTCATACGTAAAAATAGAAAGATGGAGTTAGTAGTTCATTCAAAGAGCGGACAAGCTACAGACAAAAAGGTTTTGCTGGATGATTCCATCTTTGGAATTGAACCCAACGACCATGCTATTTACCTCGATGTAAAACAGTATTTAGCAAACCAACGTCAGGGAACTCACGATTCCAGAGAAAGAAGTGATGTTACCGGTAGTACACGTAAGATAAAAAGACAAAAGGGAACCGGAACCGCTCGTGCCGGTGATATTAAAAGCCCTTTGTTTCGTGGTGGTGGCCGCGTTTTCGGACCACACCCCCGCGATTATCATTTTAAGCTTAACAAGAAAGTTAAAAGGTTAGCCCGTAAATCGGCACTTACCTATAAAGCAAAAGATAACGAGATTATAGTAGTTGAGGATTTCACTTTAGATGCTCCCAAAACACAAGAGTTTGTTAGCATTTTAAAGGGTTTTGAACTCGATAATAAAAAAACCTTATGGGTGTTAAACAAGAAAGATGAAAATATTTATCTCTCTTCACGCAATGTCCAAAAGGCTAAAGTTGTTGGCGCCGATTCGTTGAATACATACGATTTGCTCAATGCCAACAAAATTATCATGTTTGAAAGCTCATTGGAAACCATCAACGAATTATTTGCCAAATAATAAAGAGTAAGAAGATGGGAATTATTATGAAACCGGTAATTACGGAAAAAATGACCGCCAAAAGCGATGCTCTCAACCAGTATGGTTTTATTGTTGACAAAAATGCCAACAAAATCCAAATCAAACTGGAAGTAGAAGAATTGTACGGTGTGCAGGTATTGGCCGTAAATACCATGAACTATTCCGGTAAAAGTAAATCCAGATTTACTAAATCAGGTGTTATTACTGGCAAGACTAGGGCCTTTAAAAAGGCTGTTGTAACGTTAGCAGAAGGTGAAACTATTGATTTTTTTAGCAACATTTAGAAATGGCTCTGAAAAAATATAAACCAACAACCCCGGGTCAGCGCTTCAAGATTATCAGCGCGTTCGACGACATTACCGCTACCAAACCTGAAAAAAGTTTGTTAGCGCCTAAAAAACGTACCGGAGGTAGAAACAGTGAAGGACATATGACCATCCGTAACGTAGGTGGTGGCCATAAGCAGAAATACAGAATTATCGACTTTAAACGTGATAAAGAAGGTATTCCCGCAACAGTAAAAACCATTGAGTACGATCCAAATCGTACTGCACGTATCGCATTGGTTTTTTATGCTGACGGCGAAAAACGCTATATCATCGCTCCTCATGGGCTGAAAGTTGGACAAACCGTTGTTGCAGGCAAAGGCGTGTCACCCGAAGTGGGAAACACACTCTACCTGTCGGAAATCCCGTTTGGTACCATCATTCATAACATCGAGTTGCGTCCCGGTCAGGGAGCCAAAATGGCTCGTAGTGCCGGTTCGTATGCACAGTTGATGACTCGTGAAGGAAAGTTTGCAATCATTAAACTCCCATCGGGAGAAACACGCATGATTTTGCAAACATGTAAAGCAACGGTAGGTATGGTGTCGAACACCGACCACAGCCTTGAAAAATCAGGTAAAGCAGGCCGTAGCCGCTGGTTAGGACGTCGTCCTCGCGTACGTGGTGTTGCAATGAACCCCGTCGATCACCCAATGGGTGGTGGCGAAGGAAGATCTTCAGGTGGACATCCACGTTCACGTAAAGGTTTGCCTGCAAAAGGTTACAAAACACGTGCTAAGAAGAAAGATTCTAACAAGTACATTATTGAAAAACGCAAGAAATAATCGTAAACAGATAATACTATGAGCCGTTCATTAAAAAAAGGACCATATATTCATTATAAACTGGAAAAGAAGGTTATGGCCAACATCGAATCAGGAAAAAAATCCGTGATTAAAACCTGGTCGAGAGCCTCAATGATTTCGCCTGACTTTGTAGGTCAAACCATTGCCGTACATAATGGAAATAAATTTATCCCTGTTTACATTACTGAAAACATGGTAGGACATAAACTCGGCGAGTTTGCACCAACCCGTCTTTTCAGAAGTCATGCAGGTAAAAAAGATAAAGGTAGAAAATAAAGCTAAGCAAAAATGGGATCTAGAAAACATAATAGTGCCGAAAAGCGTAAAGCAGAACGTAAGAATCTGTACATAGCACGCTTGCGTAATGTACCTACCTCTCCACGTAAAATGAGACTCGTTGCTGATTTGGTTCGTGGAATGGATGTTGAAAAAGCGATGCACGTGTTGCAGCATACCAACAAGGAAGCTGCCGGCCGCCTTTATAAACTCGTGCGTTCAGCCGTTGCTAACTGGGAAGTTAAAAACGAAGGCGCTCGCATCGAAGATAACGCTCTTTATGTAAAAGAGATAAGTGTTGACAGCGGAAGGATGCTTAAGCGTGTTCAGCCTGCACCGCAGGGAAGAGCTTACAGAGTTAGAAAACGCTCTAACCACGTTACATTGGTTCTGGGAAATCGCTTAGACGATATGAATCAGGTGGAGGTTTCCGAATCTGAAAATAACGAAAATTAAGAACTTTAATAAATAGTTTAATGGGACAAAAAACTAATCCAATAGGACTCAGGTTAGGTATCATCAAAGGATGGGACTCTTACTGGTATGGTGGAAAAAATTTCTCCGAGAAATTGGTGGAAGATGATATGATCAGAAAATATCTCAATGCCCGTCTTGCCAAAGCAGGTGTTTCAAAAATTGTGATTGAACGTACATTGAAGTTTATAACCATTACCATTCTTACTGCCCGTCCGGGTATTATTATTGGTAAAGGTGGTCAGGAAGTGGCTAAACTGAAAGAGGAGTTGAAAAAACTTACCAATAAGGAAGTACAAATCGACATCTCCGAAATTCGTCGCCCCGAACTTGATGCCAGTATTGTTGGTAATACCATCGCCAGACAAATTGAAGGGCGTATCTCATTCCGTCGCGCTATCAAAACCGCCATCGCTTCAAGCATGCGTTTAGGTGCCGAAGGTATCAAGGTACAAATTTCAGGTCGTTTGGGAGGTGCTGAGATGGCACGTAGCGAAATATACAAAGAGGGTCGTATCCCTTTGCATACTTTACGTGCCGATATCGACTATGCGCTGGTTGAAGCACATACAACCTACGGACGTATCGGTATTAAGGTATGGATTTTCAAAGGTGAAATTTATGGACGCCCTGATTTAGTACCATCAGCACAATTTGGCAAGTCCAAACAAGGGGGTTCACCAAAATCAGGCGGACGCCAGAGACGTAGAAGATAGAAAGCAAGAAGTTAACAATATAAAAGGTAAATAGGCATGTTACAACCTAAAAAAACCAAGTTTAGAAAACAACAAAAAGGACGCATGAAAGGCAATGCCGGCAGAGGCCATGAGCTTGCTTTCGGATCCTTTGGTATAAAAACACTGGAACAGGCCTGGATGACCTCTCGTCAGATTGAGGCCGCCCGTCAGGCTGTTACCCGTTATATGAAACGTGAAGGTCAGATTTGGATTAGAATATTCCCCGATAAACCTGTAACCAAAAAACCTGCCGAGGTACGTATGGGTAAAGGTAAAGGTGCTCCGGAATATTTCGTGGCTCGTATTACACCCGGTCGTATTCTTTTTGAAGCTGACGGTGTTCCTTTGGCAGTGGCTAAAGAAGCAATGAGACTTGCAGCCCAAAAATTACCTGTTAAAACCAAATTTGTAGTTAGAAGAGATTACACTGAGTAAAAATTAGGAAACCATGAAACAGGAAGTAATTAAAGAGATGAGTACTGCAGAACTCGAAGAAAGACTGGTTGAGGAAAGAAAACACCTTACCCGTCTTAAGTTGAATCATGCCGTTTCTCCCCTCGAAAACCCTCATAAAATTACCGACAATAAAAAAACTATTGCCCGTATTTTAACCGAGCTGAGGAAAAGAGAAATGTTGGAAAACAATAATAAGTAAGAACAATGGAAAAGAGAAATCTTAGGAAAGAAAGAATCGGATTGGTCGTCAGTAATAAGATGGATAAATCTATCGTTGTTTCGATCGAACGTCGTTTTAAACACCCTATCTACGGGAAGTTTGTGAAAAAAACCAATAAGTTTATGGCTCACGACGAAAAAAACGACTGTAACATCGGCGATACCGTCCGCATCATGGAAACCAGACCATTGAGCAAGAATAAAAATTGGAGATTAGTAGAAATTATTGAAAGAGCTAAATAACCATGTTACAACAAGAAACAAGATGTACAGTTGCTGATAACAGTGGCGCCAAAGAAGTTCTTATTATCAGAGTGCTTGGCGGTACCAAACGTCGCTATGCTTCGGTGGGCGACCAGGTAGTTGTTACTGTTAAAAATGCTTTGCCCTCAGGTAATATTAAAAAAGGTGCCGTTGCCAAAGCAGTGGTAGTTAGAACAAAAAAAGAGGTCAGAAGAAATGATGGCTCCTATATCCGTTTTGATGATAATGCTGTGGTTTTACTTAATACCGCCGGCGAAATGATGGGAACCCGTATCTTCGGCCCCGTTGCCCGCGAGTTGCGTGAAAAACAGTACATGAAAATTGTATCACTTGCACCCGAGGTGCTTTAATTAAGAAACAGTTATGGCTAAGTTACACATAAAAAAAGGCGATACAGTAATGGTTATCTCCGGTAACGACAGAGGCAAACAAGGTCGTGTGCTCGATATCGATACCGAAAAAAAGAGAGCCATTGTGGAAGGCGTTAATATGGTGAAAAAACACACCAGACCCAATGCCGATAACCCTAAAGGCGGAATCATCGAAAGCGAAGCTGCTGTCCATATTTCTAACCTTAAGGTTGTTGATGGTAAAGGAAACCCTACTCGCATAGGACGAAAAAAAGATGAAAAAACCGGAAAAACAGTACGTTATTCCAAAAAATCAGGGGAGGTAATTAAGTAATGGAATATCAACCTAGATTACAAAAACAATACTTCGAGGAAGTAGTGCCGGCTTTAACCAAAAAGTTTGGTTATAAAACCGTAATGCAGGTTCCTCGACTGGTTAAAATTAACCTTAACCAGGGTATAAGCGCCGCTTTAACCGATAAAAAATTAATCGATACCGGTGTTGCCGAAATGACGGCAATATCAGGACAAAAAGCAGTGCCTACCATTTCGAAGCGCGATGTTTCGAACTTTAAATTGAGAAAAGGAAATCCAATTGGCGTACGTGTTACCCTGCGTTCCGAAAAAATGTACGAGTTTCTTGACAGACTTGTTGCAATAGCGCTCCCGCGTGTTCGTGACTTCAGAGGTATCAACGACAAAGGCTTTGATGGCCGCGGTAACTACTCATTCGGTATCCCGGAGCAAATTATTTTCCCCGAAATTAATATCGATAAAGTAAGCAAAATTAACGGTATGGACATTACCATTGTTACCACCGCTAAAACCGATGAAGAAGCCTTTGCTTTACTTAAAGAATTCGGATTACCATTTAAGAACCAAAAAAATAACAACTAATGGCAAAAGAGTCGATGAAAGCGCGTGAGCGCAAAAGACAAAAGCTGGTAGATAAATACGCCGCCAAACGCGCCGAATTAAAAGCTGCCGGTGATTACGAAGGTCTCCAAAGACTTCCTAAAAATGCGTCACCAGTTCGTTTGCACAACCGTTGTCAACTTACCGGGCGACCTAAAGGATATATGAGACAATTTGGCGTTTCACGTATTAATTTCCGCGAAATGGCACTCAAAGGGCTGATTCCCGGAATCAAAAAGGCCAGTTGGTAATTTTATAATTAATTAAAAGGTTATTCAAAATGAATACTGATCCAATAGCAGACTATTTAACAAGAATTAGAAATGCCGTAGCAGCCAAACACCGTTTGGTTGAAATTCCGGCTTCCAATCTCAAAAAGAATATTACTAAAATTCTTTTCGAAAAAGGATACATTCTTAACTATAAGTTTGAAGAAACAGAAAATAACCAGGGAAATATTAAAATTGCCCTGAAATATCATCCCGAAACAAAAACACCGGCCATTACAACAATTGACCGTGTTTCAACCCCGGGTTTGAGAAAATATGTAAACGCCAACGAATTACCGAGGGTGATTAACGGACTGGGTGTTGCCATCCTTTCCACTTCAAAAGGTGTTATCACCGATAAAGAAGCCCGTAAGCTCAACGTAGGTGGTGAAGTAATTTGTTATGTAAGTTAAAACAGGAGATAGATCAATGTCACGTATAGGAAAATTACCGATTGCTATTCCTCAAGGTGTCGAAATTAACGTTTCTGACAATAATGTTGTTACCGTTAAAGGAAAACTCGGCGAACTTCGCCAGGTGGTTGACCCCGGTATCACCGTTAAAGTTGAAAACGGAATTGTTAACCTGGAAAGAGCAACAGAAAGTAAAGACCATAAATCAAAACACGGTTTGTACCGCGCGCTGATTAACAACATGGTTACAGGCGTATCAGAAGGTGTTAGTGTGGTGCTGGAACTGGTTGGTGTGGGCTTTAAAGCCGAAGCTAAAGGCCAGTTGCTGGAACTTGCACTGGGATACTCACACCATATTTATATGGAAATCCCACCCGAAATTAAAATCGAAACCGTTACCGAACGAGGTAAAAACCCGCTTATTAAAATGAGCTCTTTCGATAAACAATTGCTCGGACAGGTTGCCGCAAAAATACGCTCACTCAGAAAACCGGAACCATACAAAGGTAAAGGTGTTAAATTCCAGGGTGAAGAGTTAAGGAGAAAAGCCGGTAAATCAGCAACCGATAAATAGTAACTAAAGTGTATCTGATAAACAGGTAAAAACCACGATTACAATGGGAACAAAAAATAAAAAAGCATCAAGCAGACTTAAAATAAAGATGAGAATCAGGAAAATCGTTAAAGGAACTCCTGAAAGACCTCGCCTGTCTGTTTTTAGAAGTAATAAGCAAATTTATGCTCAGCTTATTGATGACGAAAATGGTAAAACACTCGTTTCGGCTTCTTCAAGAGAAAAAGGTGTTGCTGACGATAAAGTAAATAAAATCGATCAGGCTGCCAAAGTGGGTGCGCTTATCGCTGAAAAAGCAAAAGCTGCCGGTATCGAATCAGTAGTTTTTGATAGAAACGGTTATTTGTATCACGGCAGAGTTAAAAATTTAGCTGAAGCTGCCAGAAAAGGTGGACTTAAATTTTAAGGAATTATGGCAAACGCAAATGCAAAAAGAGTTAAATCCAGCGAAATAGAACTCAAAGACAGGCTGGTAAATATTAACAGAGTTACTAAAGTAACCAAGGGAGGTAGAACTTTTAGTTTCTCGGCCATTGTTGTGGTTGGAAACGAAAAAGGTGTTGTTGGATATGGCCTTGGTAAAGCTAACGAAGTTACAGCTGCTATTGCAAAAGGTATCGACGATGCTAAAAAGCATCTTATTAAAGTACCCGTATTAAAAGGTACCGTACCTCACGAACAAATTGGTAAATACAGCGGCGCCCGCGTTTACATTCAGCCTGCTGCACCCGGTACCGGAGTTATTGCCGGTGGTGCCATGCGTGCAGTGTTGGAGAGTGTTGGCGTAACCGATGTACTTGCTAAATCAAAAGGATCATCAAACCCGCACTCGGTGGTTAAAGCTACCATCGACGCACTGCTTAAAATGCGCGATCCTTATACCATTGCACAGGTGCGCGGCGTTGATTTGGACACAGTTTTTAACGGTTAAAAAAGTCAAGAGATATGAGTAAGATTAGAATAACTCAGGTACGAAGTGCCATCAACCGGCCCAAAAGGCAGAAGAGAACTATTGAGGCTCTTGGTTTGAAAAAACTACATCAAACCAAAGAATTTGAGGCTAACCCCGCAATTCTTGGTATGATTGAGAAAGTTAAACATTTATTGAAGGTAGAAGAAATTTAAAAATATTTTATAACGATGGATTTAAGTAATCTTAAACCTGCTGAAGGTTCTGTAAAGAACAAAAAAAGAGTAGGACGCGGACAAGGTTCAGGTAGAGGTGGTACTTCTACTCGTGGACATAAAGGAGCCCAGTCAAGATCGGGTTATAAACGTAAAATCGGTTTTGAAGGCGGCCAGATGCCATTGTACCGTCGTGTTCCTAAATTTGGTTTCAAAAATATCAATCGCAAAGAGTATGCAGCTATTAACATTAGTGCCCTGCAACAACTTGCTGACGATAAAGGTATTACTGTTGTTACTAAAGAGGTGCTCGTGAAAAATGGTTTGGCACACAAAAACGATTTAATTAAAATTCTTGGAAACGGCGAATTGAAAGCTAAGGTAGATGTTACTGTTGACGCTTTCTCTAAATCAGCAGTTGCTGCTATCGAAGCACAGGGTGGTACCGCTACTAAAATTTAAGATTGAATGAAAAAGTTGATTGAAATAATAAGAAACATCAATAAGATTGAGGAACTCAGAAACAGAATCCTCTTCACATTGGGTATTATCCTCGTTTACCGTTTCGGTTCATACGTTGTAATCCCCGGTGTTGATCCGAGTATGCTTGCAAGCCTGAAAAACCAAACAAGTAGTGGGCTGTTAGGACTGCTTAATATGTTTTCTGGTGGTGCATTTTCCAATGCCTCTATTTTTGCTTTGGGAATTATGCCCTATATCTCGGCTTCTATTGTTATTCAGCTCCTCGGAATGGCTATTCCTTACTTCCAGCGTTTACAACGTGAAGGAGAGAGCGGAACCCGTAAAATCAACCAAATCACTCGTTATCTTACAGTTCTTATTGTAGCTTTTCAGGCTCCCGGTTACATTGCTAACCTCGTTTCACAGTTGCCTGCCGAAGCAATCACTCCATTCGATCCCGGTATTACCAGCCCCTCGCTGTTCTTTTGGGTTTCATCAACCATTATACTTATTGCAGGTACCCTGTTTGTAATGTGGCTCGGTGAAAAAATTACAGATAAAGGAATCGGAAACGGTATCTCACTCATTATTATGATTGGTATTATCGCCCGTTTGCCCTTTGCCCTCTTCGGAGAGTTTGTTTCACGTTTGGAAGACCAGGGCGGCGGCCTTGTATATTTCCTCGTCGAGTTGATTATACTTATTTTGGTTATCCTGTTTACCATTCTGTTGGTGCAGGGAACACGAAAAATTCCGGTGCAGTACGCAAAACGTATTGTAGGCAACAAACAATATGGTGGCGTTCGTCAGTATCTGCCTCTTAAGGTTAATGCTGCCGGTGTAATGCCTATCATCTTTGCTCAGGCAATTATGTTTTTACCCATCACTTTAGTTGGGTTTGCCGACTCGGAAACACTTAGCGGCTTTGCTGCTGCTTTTACCGATTATAACGGATTTTGGTATAACTTTACCTTCTTTGTTATGATTATACTGTTCACCTATTTCTACACCGCCATCACCATTAACCCCAATCAAATGGCCGATGACCTGAAGAAAAACGGTGGATTTATTCCCGGCGTAAAACCCGGAAAACGGACAGCTGATTATCTTGATATGATTTTGTCGCGAATTACTTTACCCGGTTCTATATTTTTGGGCGTAATTGCAATTTTACCTGCTTTTGCCCGCTTGGCCGGCGTTAATAGTTCTTTTGCACAGTTTTATGGCGGAACCTCACTCCTTATTTTGGTTGGGGTTGTGCTCGATACTTTGCAACAAATTGAAAGTTATTTATTAATGCGTCATTACGACGGATTAACTAAATCGGGCCGTATTAAAGGCGGTCGTTCTTCGATAGGATTTTAGAAATTCACGTTGATGATTTATTATAAAACTGACGCGGAATTAGAAATACAAAGAGAGAGTTCTTTACTTGTTGGTAAAACGTTGGCTGAAGTAGCCAAAGTGATTGAGCCGGGTGTGAAAACCAAAAAACTTGACAAAGTTGCCGAAGAGTTTATCCTCGACAATGGCGCCAAACCGGGCTTCAAAGGATACGGTGGATTTCCTGCCACATTATGTATATCGGTTAACGATGAAGTAGTGCACGGAATCCCGGGAGAAAAAGTCTTGAAAGAAGGCGATATCGTATCGGTTGATTGCGGAACCATTTGGAAAGGTTTTTACGGCGATTCGGCTTACACTTTTGAAGTTGGTGAAGTGGAGGAGGAAGTGCACTGGTTACTTGAGCGGACAAAACAGTCGTTATACCTTGGTATTGAAATGGCTGTTGCCGGAAAAAGAGTTGGCGATATCGGGCATGCCATTCAAAGTTATGTTGAAAACTTTGGCTATGGCGTTGTTCGCGACCTGGTTGGTCATGGAGTTGGAAGACATCTTCACGAAAAACCAGAAGTCCCCAACTATGGCAGGCGAGGTACAGGAGTCAAGCTTAAAAAAGGCATGGCAATTGCTATCGAGCCGATGATTAATCTTGGACGAAAAGAGGTAGTTCAGGATAGTGATGGCTGGACCATTCGAACCATCGACGGAAAACCGTCGGCACACTTCGAACACGATGTAGCCATCAGAGACGGAAAACCGGACATTTTGTCAACATTTAAATATATTGAAGAAGTACTTAACAATAAATAGACAGTAAATGGCAAAGCAACCGTCAATCGAACAAGATGGAACAGTAATTGAATCACTCGGAAACGCAATGTTTCGGGTGGAGCTGGAAAACGGACACGTTATTACAGCACACATATCGGGCAAAATGAGAATGCATTACATTAAAATTTTGCCGGGCGACAGAGTAAAACTTGAAATGTCTCCTTACGATTTGACAAAAGGAAGAATAACATTCAGATATAAATAATTGAAGAAATGAAAATTAGAGCATCAATTAAAAAGAGATCACCCGAAGACAAAATTGTTCGTCGGAAAGGTAGATTGTACGTTATCAATAAGAAAAACCCTAAGTTTAAACAAAGACAAGGGTAAGGGTTTTATAAAAATTAAAAAAAAGATTATTAATTATGGCTAGGATTGCTGGAGTTGATATCCCAAACAACAAAAGAGGTGAAATTGCTTTAACCTACATCTATGGAATAGGCAGAAGCAGAGCACAAAAAATACTTTCGGAAGCCGGTGTGGACTGGAACAAGAAGTCAAACGAATGGAACGATGAAGATTTGAATAAAATCCGTACCATTATTGTTGACAACTACAAAGTTGAAGGTGAGCTTCGCTCGGAAGTTCAAATGAATATTAAGCGTCTTCAGGATGTTGGTGCTTACAGAGGAATTCGTCACCGTATCGGCTTGCCGGTTCGCGGTCAGGGAACAAAAAATAATGCCCGTACCCGTAAAGGACGTAAGAAAACTGTTGCCAATAAGAAAAAGGCTGTTAAATAATAATTAACATTTTGATTTTAAAGTCAAGCAATAAATAAAACTATGGCAAAAAGAACCAGAAGTACAAAAAGAAGAGTTGTTAAGGTTGAGCCTATTGGAAGAGCTTATATCAAAGCCTCTTTTAATAATATTATTATTTCACTTACCAACGACCAGGGACAGGTTATCTCGTGGGCATCGTCCGGTAAAATGGGTTTTAGAGGTTCAAAAAAGAACACCCCTTATGCAGCTCAAATGGCTGCCGAAGATTGCTCTAAAACAGCATACGATGCCGGCCTGCGTAAAGTGAAAGTTTATGTAAAAGGACCCGGCTCAGGTCGCGAATCAGCCATTCGTACCATCCATTCATCAGGTATCGAAGTAATGGAGATTGTTGACGTAACACCATTGCCACACAACGGTTGCCGTCCTCCTAAAAGAAGAAGAGTTTAATAACGGTTTAAGAATATATTTAAACGATAAATAACAAGCTATGGCAAGATATATTGGCCCAAAGTCAAAAATAGCACGTAAATTCAGCGACCCCATTTTTGGTCCTGATAAGTATTTGGAAAAGAAAAATTATCCCCCCGGACAACACGGTAATAACCGTAGAAGAAGAAAACAGTCGGAATATGGCATTCAGCTTGCTGAAAAGCAAAAAGCTAAATATACCTATGGTATTTTAGAACGTCAGTTCCGTAATGTATTTAAAAGAGCTTCACGTAAAAAAGGTATTACCGGCGAAAACCTGCTTCAGTTAATCGAAGCACGTCTCGATAATGTTGTTTTCCGTTTGGGAATTGCTCCCACACGAGCAGCTGCCCGTCAGCTTGTATCGCACCGTCACATTACTGTTAATGGCGATATTGTAAATATCCCTTCCTATTCAGTACGTGAAGGCGACGTGGTAAGCGTTCGCGAAAAATCAAAAAGCCTCGAGGCTGTAACCAACTCTTTGGCTTCGCGTAAAACCTTTTCATGGTTGGAGTGGGACGAAGATAAAATGCAGGGAAAATTCCTGAACTACCCCGCACGTGAAGAGATTCCTGAAAACATCAAGGAAAACCTGATCGTTGAGCTTTACTCTAAGTAAAATATTAATTTCGACCAATTTTTAATCGCTAAATATAAACTATGGCAATTTTAGCATTTCAAAAACCTGATAAGGTTATAATGAACGAATCCGATAATTTCAAAGGGTCATTCGAATTTCGCCCTTTGGAACCCGGTTTTGGGATTACCATCGGTAATGCCCTGAGGAGAATTTTGTTGTCATCTCTTGAAGGATTTGCCATCACCAATATTAAGATCGAAGGTATCGTTCACGAATTTTCTACCATCGAAGGTATCGTGGAAGATGTTACCGAAATCGTTCTTAATCTGAAAAAAGTTCGCTTTAAGCAGCAAATTCAGGGTGAAGACATGGAAAAAGTCAACATCGTTATTGGCGACCAGGACGTGTTTAAAGCCGGTGATATTAACAAATTCCTCTCCGTTTTTCAGGTGTTAAACCCCGACGAAGAGATTTGTCATATGGATCCATCGGTAAAACTGAGTATGGAGCTTACCATAAACAAAGGCAGAGGTTATGTGCCTGCCGAAGAAAACAAAGAGGAAGAGGCACCCATTGGTACCATTGCCATCGACTCAATTCATACCCCAATTAAAAACGTGAAGTATTTTGTTGAAAACTTTAGGGTTGAACAAAAAACCGACTACGAAAAATTGGTGCTGGAAATTGATACCGACGGCTCAATTCATCCTAAAGATGCATTGAAAGAAGCAGCTAAAATATTAATTCATCACTTTATGCTTTTCTCCGATGAGAAAATCACCCTCGAAACCGAAGAAAAATCGGTTACCGAAGAGCTTGATGAAAATACACTGCATGTTCGTCAATTGCTGAAAACCAAATTAATCGACCTCGACCTTTCTGTTAGGGCGCTCAACTGCCTTAAAGCCGCCGACGTTGAAACATTGGGTGAACTGGTAGCATACAATCGCAACGATTTGCTTAAGTTTAGAAATTTCGGAAAAAAATCATTGGCTGAACTTGACGAGCTGGTTGATACCAAAGGCCTTGAGTTTGGAATGAATGTAGCAAAGTATAAATTAGATAAGGACTAGGAACGATGAGACATAAAAAGAGTTTTAATCATTTGGGAAGAACAAGTTCGCACCGTAAAGCCATGCTGGCTAATATGGCATCTTCCCTAATTATGCATAAAAGAATTGTAACCACCCTGGCAAAAGCTAAAGCCCTTAGAGGGTATGTTGAA
Organism: Bacteroidales bacterium; assembly: GCA_015493215.1. Taxonomy (GTDB): domain Bacteria; phylum Bacteroidota; class Bacteroidia; order Bacteroidales; family F082; genus B16-G9. Next base: position 18,326 of record WGDP01000262.1, read on the forward strand.
CCGCTTATTACCAAGGCTAAAAACGATACCACTCACTCAAGAAGATTGGTGTTTAGCAAGTTAACCGACAAATATGCCGTTAGCGAGCTTTTCAGAGAAGTATCGGCTAAAATCGGGGATCGTCCGGGAGGATATACCAGAATCATTAAACTGGAAAACCGTTTGGGCGACAACGCCGAAATGGCCATGATTGAGCTGGTTGATTACAACGAAAATCTGTTGAGCGAAAAAGCTACCAAAAAAACCAAAACGCGTCGTCGTCGTGGTGGTAGTAAAAAAGCTGCTGCAACAACTGAAACTACAGAAAAAGTTACTGCAACTGAAACTGCCGAAGTTAAAGATGAGGTGAAGGAAGAAGTGAAGGAAGAGGTAAAAGAGGAAAAGGCAGCCGAGGAACCCAAAGCTGAAGCCAAAGAGGAAGCTAAAGAGGAAGAGGCTAAAGAAGCTAACAAGGAAGATAAAAAGGAAGAAGGAAAAGAATAGGGTTTAGTAACTTTACTGCATTAAAAAGGGTAAGAATGTGAGTTCTTGCCCTTTTTTTGTGTCCATTGTTGTTTGACTTCTGCAAAGCTTACAGAAACGGAAGATTCAGCATATTCAACCCACTTAATAAAATCTTCTGCGCTAATTGAATTCATCGCAAATTGCTTTTTTCCCTGATTAATGTTTACTTTTAAGCACTGATTGGAAATGATGTTTTTTTATGAGGGCTTTCTTACTGGCATTTTTAATTCTTTTTGTTTCGGCTGCCGGCGCGCAAACCGACACAATAAGTTATTCCTTTTTTATTGCAGGCCATACTTATGGAAAGCCCGGTGTAAATAATATTGGGTTGCATCCCCCGTTTAAGCAGAAATTCGGCTATATCAAAAGCAGGAGTGAGATAAAATTCGGGGTGTTAACGGGCGATATTGTTTGTCCGAATCCACAGGCTCACGACTGGGACGAAGTAGATGCAGACATTGATTCGTTGGGATTGCCCGTATATTTTGCCGTGGGAAATCATGACATGGAAAACAGGCCTTTGTACGAAAGCAGATATGGAGATACTTACTATTATTTCATTTTCCACAACGACCTGTTTTTAATCTTGGATCCAAACATCGATCATTGGAATATTTCAGGTAAACAATTGGAAATTATGAAGGATGTAGTGAATGAAAACTACAAAACCGTTGATAATATTTTTGTCCTTTTCCATCAGTTCTTGTGGTGGCAAAAAGATAATATTTATTCAGAGATAAAACCCAATTCCTTTGCAGGAAGAGCAGACGCCATTAACTTTTGGACGGAGGTTGAACCTTTTTTCCACCGGCTGCCAAACAAGGTGTTTTTCCTTGCCGGTGATATGGGAGCTGCATGGTGGAGTAATGATTTTATGTATGACAGCTTCGATAATATCAGCTTTGTTTGTAGCGGAATGGGGGAGGGTATAGGCGATAATTTTGTGGTTCTTAATGTCAATGCGCAAAAACAGGTTACTTACGATTTGATTTGTTTAAATGATACGGTTCTTAATTGTTTTGGTAATTTAATCGATTACATGATATCTCCTTTGCCCGGAACCAACGTGCTTCAAAACATGATTGTTTATCCCAATCCTGCCCGAGATTTCTTTAAGCTAAGGCTCGATTATTCCTATATGTTTATGAACATTGCTATTTATAATACCAATGGACAGGTAGTATTGAAGAAGCGTACTATTATACCCGATGAACCTGTTAATATAAGCAGTCTTGAAAAAGGTGTATATATCCTTATTATCTCTAAAGATTCGTTTCAGAATAGAGCCAAGCTGGTAATCTATTAACCTTAGTTCCCGCGCGATTACATTGCGAGGGTAAAATAATATCAAATAAAACATTGAAAATTACCTGCTAACCGTTTATCAGCTGAAGGGTGGCAGGCTCGCCTTAATGACATAGTCGGGCAGGCTGGTTTGGAATTTGTATTTTGAAAATTGGAATTTTATTGGCTTGGGGTAACTTGAAATGGTCTCCCCTGTTTTCCTTCCTATGAAACTAAAGATGAACAGTTTTAACAATACAAATAGTAATAAAAGTTCAACTTGGAAAAACCTATATTTGGTCTGACAAATGGGTAGTACTTTACAGTTTCATGGCAGTTTAATTTTTGATTAAAAGGCCATCTATATGTATTTAATTATTAAACCCAAAAAAGAGAGTTCTCCACGTTATTTTTGCAATTTGTACATACTGTTTCAACTAAAATCTGCGTTCATATATAATATAACCACATGTGTCCCGCTGTGGGAAAAAAATAAAAAAAGTGCCGATATGAGAAAAATGTCCTATTACGACATATTAAGAATATATCCATGTAATTGAAGTATAACATACTAACACTTTTGGCACGCAAAAAAAATGATAAAAAATGAAAAAAATATTTTAGGAATTTCCTTATTTAGATAAATTCTAAATTTAAAAACCTACCTTGTTTGGTATTATTTTTTTACTTCACTTTGAAAAAGCAAATGGAGCTATTTTTGAAAATTCAGGAAAATCCATTTAAAAAAAGTAAAATGTATTAAATACAATTAATTTGACCTATTGTTATTCTTATCTTGATCTATCCGATTCCAGAGTTTACGACACAACGCTGGTACTTCCTCCTGTTTCGGAAGACAGTATGCTTATGAGTGATATTTCCAATAAATACTATAATGAAATTGTTTATGCGGTACAAGCGCAATATTTTAAGGCACCCTTTGCCGATTCGGTTAAAAAATTAATGGCTGTTGATTTGGAGAAAACAACCGGTGGTGATAGTTTACATATTAAATCATTGGTTGGTAATACCATGGCTCCGGCACATCCTGCATACGACTGGAAGTATGGTGAGTATCTTGGTACGTGCGACGGACAACATGATGTCGGCACATGGGATGCGGCACACGAAATAGCCGATAACACCCGAAACCATTTTTATGAGGCTCCGCCTGCCAACTGCAGATGGTATTTTTACGGCCCTATCCAAACTATTATTGTTGATGATCCTACGTCATATCCAAACCCGAACGATCCCCTTCCGGCCAATTACAAGGATTACCTTGTTTATTATGCCAGTTCGGCACTCGGCACCATTACTGCTGATGTTTTGTGTTTAGAGCATTATGATGAGTTAGCTTTTTACAAAAATAACTACATTAATTTGACCCAGGATTGGATAAATAGTTCTAACGGAAGAAAGTTTAAAGATTGTGATTATACGGGTACTCAGAAAAATATAGAAAATAATCAAATTTATAAACACAAATTAATAACTTTCCTTGGGTACAGAGGAATTGTTTGTGATATTTCCATAGAAGACATATCTGCTTATTAATTAACCGGACAATAAAAATGAAAACAAATTTACTTGTTACATTGCTTTGGCTTATGATGTCATTTTCCGTTTATTCGCAGGACAGTTACAAAGCTTTGTTTGCCAGCGGATTAGATGATAGGATTCCAGATATATCAAAAGGATTGGGTGATGAGTACAATGTTATTAAATGGAAAAAATACTGGGTAGGGATTTATGACACCTCAACCATATTCAGAGCCGATATATATAGTTTTCATAATGTTTTGGCAGATAGTGCCCGATGGCCGGTTAATTTTAACCGGCCTGACACAACTATTTTTCCTGAATCCATTTTATTTGATGATAGTAGCTATATGGTAGCAGGGGGAGCAGTTATAAGAACGGGTGGAGAAGATTCAGCCTTGACACGTTATCAATATATTGCCAGGTTTGATATAAACAAACAAGTGTTGTGGGAGTATTTATACCCCAGGCCTCAGGAATTATTGCAATATGGAAGTCCGAATTTGCAAAGGATACTGAAATTAAAATCGGGTAATTATTTAACTGTTTCTATGTTGACTA
>WGDP01000263.1 GCA_015493215.1 Bacteroidales bacterium
ATATTCATGGCCTATACTTTTAGTCAAAAGTACGAATTTTTTTATTCGTTTTCAAGAAATGATTTCATTAGCTTTCTTCCAACTTTTTAGTATCAACCACCCTTATGGTGTATCGGCAGTATTAGCACCTGATAATTTTATTTTTACCGGCAGGTTAAAACAACGAAAACTTAACGTACCGTTTGGGGTTTTCTCTAACATCTTTTAAAAGCTTGTTTAGCTCTTCGGCCGATTTATTCAGCTCGCGATAGAGCGAGTCGTTGTTCATCAGCTTGCCGGCTGTACCCTGTCCTTCGTTAATTTTTGCAAGAATTTGGTTCAGGCTGTTAATGGAAGAGTCGGCCCTATAAATAATGGCAGCAATATTGGCTTTTGAAAGCGAGTCGCTGATGGATTCGAAATTCCCGATAATCCTGCTTAGTCCTTCCCTGTTACTGCTCAGGGTTGCAACAAGCGAATCGGTATTGGAAAGAATACTGCTCAACCTGTTTCCTTCGGAAGTGGCCAAATCGTCAAGCCGCGAAGTGGTGGAGGAAAGGTTTTTAAAGGTAGATTGAATGTCTTTTATACTTGATGACAGGCTTTTAACCGTCTCGTCGTTCATTACAGTGTTAAATGCTGCAATTAAGGTGTCAACCGAACCCATCAACACTTCGGCTTTGGCTTTTAAAGGAGCAACCTGTTTGTTAACCGACTCCATTAACGAGCCTTCAACACTGGTAAGCAGCGTGTCGCCACTTTTTACCGGTACTTTTGAGTCGCCCAATATCAGGGTAATCGATTTGGAACCCATCAGGTCGGCACTGAAAATATGAGCAATGCTGTTTTTTGGAATGGGAAACTTGTTTTGAATAACCAGTTCAACAATAATGTCGCCCGACAAGTCGGGGGCAAAATAAAGACGGCTAACCTGGCCAACCTGCAACCCGTTAACATAAACCGGTTTTGCTGCTACCAAACCATTAACCGTGTGATAGCGCGCATATAAAAACTCCTGTTTCTTAAAAAGGTCTCTGCCTTTTAGGTAATTAAAACCCCAAACAAAAATTACAATGGCAAGGATAAAAGTAAATCCAATAATAAATGGCTTCGATCGTCTCACGTTAAATCAGTTTTTTTATAAAACGTAAAATTAAGTAAATTGTTACACAAGGCGGTTTTTGTAAAAGTTATTAATCCTTAATTTTTACGGTATTCGTTTTCCGTTTTTCCATTTAATAACAAAGGCATCGGTAAATCCCCTCTGCCGCAGGCTTTTTTGGTGCGCGGCTGCTTTTGCAACGGAATTAAAATGACCCGAAGTATATTTGTATATTCCGTTTTGATAATATACTTCAATATCGGTAACTCCTTTAAAACGAGCATTACTAATAGCTGTTTTGTGTGGCGAAGTGTAAAACTGAACCCTGTATTCCAAGCTGTTTTTAATGCCGCTTTGTTTTTTTATCTCCGATTTTGAAGGAGTTTTTGAAGCCTCTGAGAACCGTTTGTCCCCCTTCATTTTTACTACCCACGCAGTTGAATAGCCCATGTTTTTGAGTTTGTGCTGCTGTTTGGTTGCTGCACTCAGGGTTTTAAAATGCCCCGAAGTATATTTATACAACCCATTGTGATAATAAACCGAAACCTCTTTTATGTTTTTAAAACGTTTGTCGGTTACTACTATTTTTTTTGTGGAGGTGGCAAACTGAACACGGTATTCAACGCCGCTTGAAACTGTTTGCGGTTTTTTAGAAGGTTTTTTTACAGCCTGTTTTTTGGAAGAAGCAGCGGTTGCCGTGTTGTTTTCCAATTCATAGTCGTGTTTGTACGATTTTACGGCACGATAAATAGCCGATGCCATATAGGACTGCCCCTTTTCGGAAAGCAGGTATTTTTCTTCGGTATAATTACTCAGGTAACCCAGCTCTACCAACACCGAAGGCATATAGGTTCCGGCCAAAACCAAAAAGCCTGCCTGATGTACCCCGCGGTCTTTTCTTCCGGCGCGTTTTTTAAACTGATTTTGAATTTTCTGCGCCAGCACCAAACTCTCTTCCTGCTTGTAATCGTTTTGCTTTAACGAAAAAATGATATACGATTCGGGGGAGTTAGGGTCGAAACCATCGTAGTTGCTTTTGGCATTTTCCTCTAATAAAATAGCGGCATTTTCGAGCATGGCTACTTTCATATTCCGGTTGCTGCGGCTGTCATCGCTTCCCAACACGTAGGTTTCGGCACCATAAGGCTTGTGCGAGTTGTTTGAGTTGCAATGTATTGAAATAAACAAATCGGCCTTGTTTTTGTTGGCAATGGCACCCCGTTTTATAAGCGGAACAAAACGGTCGTTGGTACGTGTATAAATAACCCTCACATCGGGCAGGTTGGCTTTAATGTAACGCCCCACTTTAAGTGCCACGGCAAGTGTAATATCTTTTTCACGCGAATGGCTGCCCGAGGCGCCGGGGTCTTTGCCTCCATGGCCCGCATCAATAACCACGGTACTGATTTTTTTTCCTTTGTTGTTTGTTGTTTGTGCCGACAAAAAACATTGGGAAAAAACCAATAACAGGATAATAACAATATATTGCTGTCGTTTCAAATTAATGGTATCAATATAGAAATTATATTTGCACAATCAATCCCGGTAACTATCGGGAGCCGAAAAACAAAAGTAAATCAAACCCATTGACGAAAAAACCATCTTTGTTTAAATTATCAACATGGTTTTGGTTATTTCTTTTAATAACCTCTAATGTAAACGATGTTTCTGCAAAAACATTTTGTGTATGGCCACAAACCGTTACCGACACACTTGTTGCTGCTGCCGATTCATTGTTGGTAAACGATACCCTTTTGTCCGACACCCTTGTTTCCGATTCGGCAACAGTGGATACACTGACCAAACCAAAACCTTTAACTTCAATTGATGCCAAAGTTGACCGAACGGCTACCGACTCAATTGTTCAGGATATAATCAACAAAAAGGTTCATCTGTATGGCGATGCCGAAATAAAGTATGAAGACATCGACCTTAAAGCCGCCATCATAGATGTTGACTTCAACAAAAACATTGTTACCGCTTACGGTGTGGTCGATTCCACCGGAAAACAGCAGGGGCGGCCTGTTTTTACCCAGGGCGATCAAACCTTTAAAGCCGACACCATTAAATACAATTTCACAACCGGTAAAGGATACATTTACAGCGTTTTTACCGAAGACCAGCAAGGTTTTTTAGCCGGTAGCCGGGTGAAAAAGCTTCCTGATAATTCCATTAATATTTTAAACGGGTCATACACAACCTGTAACATTGAACGCCATCCTCATTTTCAGTTTAAGTTTAAAAAAGCGCGTGTAATTCCCGGAAATAAAATTGTTACCGGCCCGGTTTACATGGAAATAGAAGGGGTTCCTACCCCGTTGGTTCTTCCCTTTGGCATGTTTCCAAACAACAATAAACAAAAGTCGGGTATTGTAATTCCCACTTACGGCGAATCGGCTGTACTGGGGTTCTACCTTATGGGAGGCGGGTATTATTGGTCGATAAACGATTACATGGATTTAAAAATGGTTGGCGACATTTATTCACGGGGAAGCTGGGCTTTGAAACCCGTTTTCCGATATAAAAAACGGTATAAATACAGTGGCTCGTTTGCAGTTCAATATGCTGTAAACATAATCAGCGATAAATATTCGCCCGATTATCAAAAAAGTAAAGACTTCCGAATCAGATGGACACACACACAAGACCCAAAAGCACGGCCAAAAAGTAGGTTCAATGCCAATGTAAACATTGTTACCTCCAACTTTATAAAATACAATGTTGAAAATGTAAACGACTATTTAAAAAACGAGTTTCAATCGAGTGTTTCGTATCAAACCAGTTGGGGCAGCAATTATCATTTAACGGCCAACGCCAGCCACCGGCAAAACACTAAAACGCATGTGGTACAAATTACGCTTCCCGAGTTAACGTTTAATGTTAACCGCTTTTATCCCTTCCGCCGAAAAAAACCGGTGGGAAAAAAACGATTTTACGAAGATTTAGGCGTTACCTATTCCATGAATACAAAAAATGTTATCAACACATTGGATTCACTGGTGTTTACCGAGCAGCCTTATAAAAACAGCATGAGCAACGGGATGATTCATAAATTACCTGTTAACCTGCCCATTAAACTTTTTAAATATTTTACCCTGAGCACCAACATGAATATTACCGACCGGATGTATGCTCAACAGGTTCAGCGGCATTGGATAAACGACACCCTGATTTCGAACAACGATACTACGGTAGGTTATGTAAAAAAGGACACTATTGCAGGTTTTAACAACACCTTCGATTTTTCCGTCAGCAGCAGCCTGTCAACAAAGGCGTACGGAATGTTGCGTTTTAAAAAGGGGCCGTTGCGTGCCATTCGCCATGTTTTTACCCCTTCGGTTTCGTTTAGCTATGTACCTGATTTCGGAAATGCAGGATGGGGATATTACGATACGTACATCGATGGCAACGGCGAAGAAGTTTCGTACTCGAAATATGATGGCTTTTTGTATGGCAGCCCTCCGGGACAAAAATCGGGCAGGATTGGTTTTAATTTTGGTAACAACCTGGAAATTAAGGTTAGAAACCGAAAGGATACCATTACCGGCATGAAAAAGATAACCCTGATAAAAAGCTTTAACATTTCAGGAAGTTACGATTTGGCAAGGGATTCGTTAAATATGTCGTATTTAAACATGAACGGAAGAACCTCGCTGTGGAAAAACATCGATTTAAAATACAGTTCATCATGGGATCCCTATGTGGTTGATTCGGCCGGCCACAGGTTAAACACTTTTGAATGGACAAAAAACAGAAGGCTTTTCCGCCGAACCAATACCTCCTGGGCACTGAGCCTTAGCCTTAAGTTAAGCGATAAAGACTTTAAAAAGAAAAAGAAAGAAGCGGATAAAGGCAGCGATGAATCATCTGATAAGTACAATAAAGAAGACCTCGGAACATTAAATTCCGAAAGCGAGTACATCGACTGGAATATCCCCTGGTCAATCAACCTTAGTTATAACTTTAACTATACCACGCAGTTAGCCTGGTTAAATTATGCAAAAATTCCTACCAACAAAGTTGTTCAAACGCTTAACTTTTCCGGACAGGTAAACATAACGCCAAAGTGGAAAGTTACTTTCCGTTCGGGATGGGATTTTACCAGCAACAAAATCGGACTTACCTCGTTTAACATCTATCGCGATTTACACTGCTGGGAAATGCGCTTTAGTGTTATCCCCTTTGGCCCGCGTAAAAGCTGGAACTTTTCAATCAATGTTAAAGCTTCCATTTTACAGGATTTAAAGTATAATAAAAAGAAAGACTTCAGAGACAGTTTTTAAGCCACACACTCCTTTTAACCAACATACCGGTTAGTATTTCAAATTAAAAGGCCATATAATCCGATACCTTTACTAATTTTGCAACCAAAATAAATTGTTATGGAACATAAACTTCAAATTTATAATACCCTCACCCGGAAAAAAGAGGTTTTTCAGCCCATTAAACCACCTCACGTAGGAATGTATGTTTGCGGGCCTACTGTTTACGGTGACGCTCATTTGGGACACGCACGTCCTGCCATTACTTTTGATATTTTGTTCCGGTATTTAAAGCACATAGGTTTTAAGGTTCGATATGTGCGCAACATTACCGATGTGGGCCATCTTGTTAACGATGCCGATTCGGGCGAAGATAAGATACAGAAAAAAGCACGCCTCGAAGAGGTTGAACCCATGGAGATTGTAAAATACTATTCCGACCGCTATCATACCAACATGGATCAGCTAAATACGCTTCATCCCAGTATCGAACCAACGGCTTCCGGCCATATTATCGAACAGATGGAGATGGTTAAACAAATTCTTCAAAACGGGTATGCTTACGAAGCAGAAGGCTCGGTATATTTTGATGTGGAGAAATACAACAAAGATTATCATTACGGAAAACTTTCGGGGCGTAAAATTGAAGAGCTTATTGAAAACACCCGCGAGCTGGCCGGCCAGGAAGAGAAGAAAAACAGCTTTGATTTTGCCCTTTGGAAAAAGGCCGACCCCACACACATTATGCACTGGCCGTCGCCCTGGAGCGAAGGCTATCCCGGCTGGCATCTGGAATGCTCGGCCATGGGCAAAAAATATTTGGGCGAAACATTCGACATACACGGAGGAGGGATGGATTTGCTTTTTCCCCATCATGAATCGGAAATAGCCCAGGCCAATGCCGCCAACGGCCACGACCCCGTAAAATATTGGATGCACAACAATATGATTACTGTAAACGGCCAAAAAATGGGTAAATCGCTCAATAATTTTATCACCTTAGATGAGTTTTTTAGTGGAAACCACAAGTCGCTAAACAGAGCATACGGCCCCATGGTAATCAGGTTTTTTATTCTGCAGGCGCACTATCGCAGCACGCTCGATTTTAGTAACGATGCGCTGGAAGCTGCCGAAAAAGGATTAAACCGTCTTTTGGATGCCTGGCATCTGTTGCCGGAATTACACCCCTCTGCCGAAAGCAGTGTTGATGTGCGTAACTACGAAACAAAGTGTTACGAAGCCATGGACGACGACCTGAATAGTCCAATGGTTATTGCTCACCTGTTTGAAGTGGCAAAAATCATTAATCAGGTAAACGACGGGAAAGAAAAACTCTCGGAAAAAGATATTGATTTTCTGAAATCGTTTATCCACACTTTTCTTTTTGACTTATTGGGCATGCGCGACGAAAAAGCATCGGGCAATAACAATCAGGTAATTGATTATTTGATGGAGACCATTTTATCCATTCGTCAAAATGCCAAGCAAAATAAAGACTGGACAACCGCCGATAAAATACGTGATGACCTTACTAAACTGGGCATCGTAATTAAAGACACGAAAGAGGGCGCCAAATGGAGTATAAAATAGTTACAGGCTCTCTGTTTTACAGTCTGTAAAAAGCTGCAATTACCAGCGCATCGTGAAATTGCCCAAACCAAAAAAGTCGTTTTGCATCGCCGGTAACATTGTTTTGTCTGATATTTAAAAGGGAGTTGTTGGTTCTTAATCCAACACTCAATCTTTCGGAAACAGCTATTTTCATCCCCAAATTTACCTGAAAGGTGAGCCTGGTGGGACGGTTGGCATTTTCTTTATCGCTGATAATAAGCTGGTCGCTTGCTTCGTAGTAATACATCAAAACACCCATTGACGGGCCGGCTTCAATTATAAATCTTCCTGTTTTAAACTGGTACAACACAGGGAGTTCAACATAGTCAGCCCGAAAAATATAAGGAAAATCGGCCGGATTTTTTTCGTAGTCGGGGTTGTGCCTCGACCCTTTTTGAAAGTAAGTTAATTCCATTTGCAGCGATGAGTGCTCGTTGTAATTAAAGTTTACCCATCCTCCGGCAAAAATTCCGGCTTTGTTAAAACCCCAGTATCCGTCGCCCGCCACCTGGCTGGCTGCCAGGCCGGCAGTAACACCACCCGTAAACGCCTGAGCAAAAATGCTTCCCTGATAAAAAAGCAGTGCAGCTACCAAAAGTAAAAAGTTGTTTTTCATACAAATTATTTTAGGCACTAAAAGTAATGGAATTTTTTATCCCATAACCTGATGCAAAATATGATATTTAACGATAAAATAACATTTACCGTTACCATATTTACCTAATTTATTTACTTTCGTTTCAAATTATCATACATGGATAAGAGCAAGTTTCACATATTAATTGTTGATGACGAACCCGATATTATTGAGTTTGTAAGTTATAACTTATCCCGTGAAGGATATCAAATCAGCACGGCAAACAATGGCCTTGAAGCGGTTACATCGGTTGAAAAAAACAAACCCGATTTAATACTTATGGACATTATGATGCCTGTTATGGATGGGATGGCAGCGGTATCAAAAATTAAGGCACTTCCCGATGCCGAAGATATTATGATAGTTTTTTTAACCGCCCGCTCGGAAGACTACTCACAGGAAGCCGGTTTTGAAGCCGGTGCCGACGATTACATATCAAAACCCATAAAGCCCAAAATTTTGGTTCACCGCATCAACGCCTTGTTGCGCAGGGCTCATAAACCGGAAAAGATGAACAAAATTGTTCAGCGCGGAAATCTGATTATCGATCCGGTAAAATATGTTGTGCAATACCAGTCAAAAGAGATTGTGCTGCCGCGCAAAGAGTTTGAACTGTTGCTCACTTTGGCATCACATCCCGACAAAGTATTTAACCGCGATGAAATTTTATCGAAAGTATGGGGTAAAGATGTGGTGGTGGGCGACCGTACCATTGATGTGCACATTCGTAAAATACGCGAAAAAATTAATTCCGATATTATTAGTACCATAAAAGGTGTCGGTTATAAATTTGTGGAGCAAAGCGAAGCATGAAGCAACGTAAACTAACCCCCGGAAATGTAGCATTTATCGATGCCTTACTGGTATCGTTAATATTTATTACCGCCTATTTTATTATTTCATTTATCTGGTTCGATTTTAAGTTTATACCGCTATTAATCAGCGCCCCCATTGTTTTTATCATTAACTATGCAATTATTCGATATTCGTTTAATCACATAATTTTTAACCGTATCAAATTAATTTACAAAGTTATTGGCCGGTTTCAGAGTAACGAAGAGAAGAAAAAACTGAACGAAAACCCGCTGGATACCATACAGGAGGTTGTTTACCAGTGGAGCGAAGACAAAAAAAAGGAAATTAAAAAGCTTAAGCGAATGGCCGCCTACCGGCGTGAGTTTTTGGGAAATGTATCGCACGAGCTGAAAACCCCCATTTTTAATATTCAGGGGTACGTTTCAACGCTGCTTGACGGCGGCCTTGAGGATGATAAAATCAACCGCAGGTTTTTATCGAAAACCGAAAAAAGTATCGAGCGGTTAATCAATATTGTAAACGATTTGGAAAGCATATCAAAACTGGAATCGGGGGAAGTTAAGCTGAAAACAGAAACTTTTGATCTTTATCAACTTGTTGAAGAGGTAGTTGACTTTTTAGAAATGAAGGCGCAAAAAACCAACACTTTGCTGTCGATTAAACCGGTGGTTGCCGTACCGTTTTATGTTAAAGCAGACAAGGAAGCCATCAGGGAGGTACTGATAAACTTGGTTGACAATGCCATTAAATATGGCAACAAAATTAATAATGAGGTTAAAATTAAGCTGTACGACATGGACGAAAAAATATTAACCGAAGTTACTGATAACGGTGTGGGTATTCCTCAGGAATTTTTACCACGTATTTTCGAACGTTTTTTCCGTACCGACAAAGGGCGCTCGCGTGATCAGGGAGGGTCAGGGTTGGGATTGGCCATTGTTAAACATATTATCGAAGCACACCGGCAAACCATTACTGCCCGCAGCAACATTGGCGAAGGTACCACCTTTTCATTTACCCTGAAAAAACTTTCCACATCGTTTTAACTACGGTATCACATAAAAAAATACTGCGATAAAATGTGCCAGGCTTCCCAATAAAACCCAAATATGAAAGATGGCATGGTTGTACGGAATCTTTTTAATCATATAAAACACAGCTCCCACCGAATAGGAGATGCCTCCTCCCAAAAGCCACCACAATCCGCCTGTTGCAAGGTTTTGGTTTAAGGGTTTAATGGCAACAATAATAAGCCATCCCATAAGTACATAAAGTAAAGCGGAAATAAGGTCGTATTTTCCAATAAAGAAAATTTTAAACAAAATACCGCCAACGGCAAGCCCCCAAATTACAGCCAAAAGCGTCCACCCCCACACGCCATGCAGTGTTACCAGTAAAAAGGGTGTATAAGTACCGGCAATAAGCACGTAAATTGAAGCGTGATCAAAAATATTGAGTTTATTTCTGACCGATTGCTTTTTTGAGACATGATATAAGGTGGAAGCCAAATAAAGGACTACCAAACTGACGCCATAAACAGCAACGCCCACAATATGCCACACATTACCTTTTAGCGATGCAAAAACCACCAACAGCACCAATGCTGCAATGCTTAACAAAAAGCCCAACCCGTGAGTTATAACATTTAAAACCTCTTCGGTTTTTGGATAGCGAACAGCGTTATAGGCCATGATAAAAAAACAAAATTAATAATTTACCTCATAACGAGCATTTAAACAAAATAGTATCAAAAATATTGATAAGGAGTATTAGGAATACTCTCAACCACCAAGCTCGTCAGGAATTCCCTGCCCGGATTTATTTTTTTAATACCACAAACCCGTTTAACAATTTCTCCATTTCCTTTTTATACTCCTCAAACAGGTTTTGCGATGTGTAAGTAAGAAATTGTACCGAACCACTATCATCCGAGTAGTAATAACCGTAGTAAACAAATTTAACTCCTTGAATGGTTCCTCTCATCTCCATCATTAATACTTTGGTTCCATTTACCATCCTGTACTCCTGATTTGTTAATTTTACATCGGGAGCGGCAGATTTTGCATTATTCAAAGCTATTTGTTTTAATGCTTTGATATCAATAGATATTTTTTCGGCGATGAGCATCCCATACATGTCTTCCGTTTTATTTTGAAACACAAATTCAGCAGGTTGTCCGGTTTTTCCCTTAGTAAATTTCCAGGTTTTAGGATTAATATTTACACCAACATCCGTTTTTTTACTTTTAACCAGAAAAGTTGAACTTTTTGGCGCTTTAAAAACTTTTTCATTCATTTTGACAGTCTCGGTAAGGTGGGTGCTACTGTCAGCAACATAAACCCACGATCCATCATCATATAAAATTACTTCGTCACCCGATTCGGTTACGGCATTAATTTGGCCAAACGTATAAAAGGAAACCAGTAGTAAAAAAGAAAGCAAACTGTTTTTAATCATCTCGTATTATTTTACAAACAAAATTAATTAAATATTAGTCATATATTTGTTGTCCTCTTCTATTTATTTTTTATTTCATAAAAGTTGCCGAACAGAAGGAAAACAGGTTTTTTTAAAAGAGGCTGCTTTTGAATTGCAGGAAAATTAATTTTTAACAATAAAAGATATGGAATCAATATTAATCATGCTGCTGGTTTTTGGAGGCTATCTGATAATGTATCGCGTTTACGGTAAATTTATTGGAAATAAGATATTTAAGCTTAGCGATGATAATCCTGTTCCGTCAAAAGAACTGGAAGACGGTGTTGACTTTGTGCCCACCAAAAAGGAGGTAATCTTCGGGCACCATTTTGCCTCTATTGCCGGAACAGGCCCCATTGTCGGCCCTGCCATTGCAGTAATATGGGGATGGCTTCCGGCACTGATATGGGTTTTTGTGGGTTCCATCGTGATGGGTGCCGCCCACGATTTCGGTTCGTTGATAATATCCATGCGAAACCAGGGGAAATCGCTGTCGGAGTTTACCGGAAAATACATCAACACCCGAACCAAATATTTTTTGTTTTTCATCATTTTTATGGAGTTGTGGATTGTTGTGGCCATTTTCGGACTGGTAATTGCCATTCTGTTTAAAATGTATCCCGAGTCGGTTATTCCGGTTTGGTTGCAAATTCCCATTGCGGTTTATCTCGGTTACATCGTTTATAAAAAGGGTGCAAATTTGGCTTTATGGTCAATTATTGCCGTGGTTGTAATGTATCTTACCGTGGTTTGGGGAGCTTACATGCCGTTGGCCATGCCTTCCATATTGGGATTGTCGCCCATTGCCGTTTGGACCATTATATTACTTGTTTATGCTTTTATAGCTTCGGTGCTACCGGTAACAACGCTTTTACAGCCACGCGATTACATTAACTCACATCAGCTTGTTGTTGCCTTAATTTTATTGGTGCTCGGTGTACTGTTTTCCGGATTTAGCGGCGAACTGCACCTTGTTGCCCCGGCAGTAAGGCCTCATCCCGAAGGAACTCCGCCGCTGTGGCCGTTCTTGTTTATCACCATCGCTTGTGGTGCCATTTCGGGGTTTCATGCTTTGGTTGCTTCCGGAACTTCTTCAAAACAGGTTCGTAAAGAAACCGATTCGCTGTTTGTGGGATATGGCTCCATGTTGCTGGAAGGCTCGCTGGCCACATTGGTTATTATTGCCACCACGGCAGGAATAGGGATGGGATACCTTGCCAAAAACGGCGAAGTCCTCACGGGAGTTGCCGCCTGGACATCTCATTATGCTTCGTGGGCTGCCGCCGGCGGATTAAACTCTAAAGTGGGTGCCTTTGTGGAAGGTGCAGGTAATATGATTCAGTCGATGGGCATTCCAAAACAAATTGCCATGGCCATTATGGGCGTGTTTGTGGCCACTTTTGCCGGAACAACATTGGATACGGCAACGCGTGTGCAGCGATATCTTGTTAGCGAAACATTTCCAAAAACCTTTAAAAACAAATACATTGCAACGGGATTTGTTATTTTTGCTGCTTTGATACTTATTTTTTCGTCGGGTGCCGACGGCAAAGGTGCACTTGCCCTGTGGCCGTTGTTCGGCGCGGTTAACCAAACCCTTGCCGCTTTGGCATTGATTGTGGTAACCATTTATCTTAAGGGACGCTCCAGGTGGGGATGGCTGGTAAGTTTGATTCCGGCTCTGTTTATGATTTCGGTATCGCAGTGGGCCATTGTTGAAAACCAGTTTAACTTTGGCGCCAAACATAATATCCTGCTGCAGGTTCTCAATGCCATAATCTTTATTTCGATGACCTGGGTAACCCTCGAAGGTGCTGTTAAATTTTTTAAAACTCCTTATTCACCCACAAAAATGGATGAAGAGTTGAAGCGCTCGTAATTACTACTTTTGTAAAGACTATCTTGAAACAATAAAACTGTGTTCTGTTATGAATGAACAAACCGTTTCGGCTTTCTTAAAAAGGGTATATTCCACTCAGCTTTTAATAGCAGTTGTTTTGGCAGGAATTGCTTATTTGCTGAATTACTTTTCTTTAACAAGCTTTACCTTAAA
>WGDP01000264.1 GCA_015493215.1 Bacteroidales bacterium
CAGCTGTCGTCGGCAGTTAAAAGCTTAAAAAAGCTGGGGTTAACAGGAAAAGTTACCATTTTGGGTATTGCCAAAAAACTGGAAGAGTTGTACTATCCCAACGATCCGGTGCCGCTTTACCTCGACAAAACCTCGGAAACATTAAAAATTATTCAGCAGCTGCGCGACGAAGCACACCGATTTGGCATTACCCATCATCGTAAAAAGCGTGATAAAGGGACTTTAAAATCGGAGTTAACCGAAATAGAAGGAATAGGCTATGCCACCGCTCAAAAATTGTTGCGAAAATTTAAATCGGTAAAAAAAATTAAAGAAGCGGACGAACAGGCGCTGGCAGAAGTTACCGGCAAGGCAAAAGCCGCGGTGGTTTTTAAACATTTTCACCCGTAATTTACCACTTTGTTGCCAGCACCCCTGTTTTTTTCCACGATTTTACATGCCCCTCCATATCGAAAGCGCGGATATAAAAAATGTAAATTCCCACCGGCGCTTTACTATTTTCATCGGTAATACCATCCCAGCTTATGCTGCCGGACGTTCCCGAAAGTTCATTGTCCGTCAGATGCCTGACCACCTGTCCGTTTTGATTGTAAATAATGACTTTCAGATTGTAACCGGCTCTGTCAAGATGATAACTTATATTGATAATATCATCGTGGCCGTCGTTATCAGGACTGAATATTTCAGGTTCAACGGTTATTTCATCCGGACCCGGTTCAGGGTTTACCCACTGAGAATTTTTGTATCCCGGCGTGCCGAACCCCACACTTTCTGCCGCCGAATGCCAGTTGTTGGCATCGTTGGTTGGCGCGTCGGGGTCGATGCGCTCCAGCGCCACTCCGTCAACATAATTGAGTAGTGGATACTGCATGCTTTCGCTGTAGGTAAAGGCATCAACAAGGGTATCGTTAACAGTTGCCAACAGCACCGTGCCGCCATCGTTGTTATAGGACGGAAAGGGGTTAACCTCCTGAAAAGCATCGGGGTTGTTGGTGGCATATTGTGCTTTCACTTTTTCAGGAGACTTGGTTAGCACAAGATATCCCGAAGGCATAAGCAGCAGCTGACTTTCCGAAACAGGATAAAATGTGGTGTCCGGCGGATTGGGTGGCGAAATCCTTACCGACCCTATTTTACACCGGCTTAAATCGACCACTTTCGCCGAACGGTTGTACAGTTCCACATAATCAACTCCATCGCCCAAAGGGTTGAACAATAGTTCGTTTATAACAACATCGAACGGTGCAATGTTTTCGGGGATACCAAACAAAAGCGACAAGTTTTCTGCGGGGTGTTGCCCTGCACAGTTGGCAATGGCTTTGTCGATGATAAGATGATACAGCACGCCGGTGGTAAACGGCGTACTAAAATAGAGTTCAGCCTTTTGCGGCTCCGTGGCATCGGTATAAACCGCCGAGGGAGCACCCACGCCGTTGTCAACATTATACAATGTAGTGTTTTCAACCGAGGCAGCATCCATGGCCTGGTTGAACCAAATGCGCAGGATATCGGTTCCCATCAACTCAAACCGGCTGATGGCAGGTAACAAAACGTTGCTGCTGAAAACCGAATTTTTTTCGCCCGGTGTGCCGCCATAGCTGCTTTCGGATGCCGTCCAGTTGTCGATGCCCGAGCAAAAATTATCGGGATTTATCTGCTCCATCGACCAACCCCCATCCTCCTTATCAGGATTATGATACCAGCTTTTGTTGTATTCAACCTGTGAGATAATGATTCCCGATTTGTTTTTAAGGGTAAGCTTCTGCCCGGAGTTGGTAAGAGAAAAACTGCCGAACCCGTAAAAGTCGCCAAAATTGGCAAAATCGTGAGCCGCCTGCTCCTTGGCCAAAATTAAATATCCGCTGGGCTTGATACTCACATTTTGCAAATCTTTTTCCGAGCTGCCAACCAACAGTTTCCATCCGTCCAACGAAATGGCATTGCCGGTTCGGTTAAAAAGTTCAACATATTCGTACGCCGGCAAACCAATGGAGGGTGACGGGTCGGGATATATTTCGTTGATAACCACATCAAACGGTGCTGCCTGATACCACGAAAATGTTGTTTCAAAAGGCTCCATGGTGTTGCCCGACAAGTCATTAATGTTGGAAATATTGAGGTTGTAGGAAATCCCATTTTGAAAATTTTGATTGAACCCCAAATTTACCGTCATACCGGTTACCTCAGCTAAAACAGGATTTTGAATCCCCTGATCAACCGAATAATTTGTTACGTTCGTAGCACTGCTTTCTTCCACCGCTTCGTCAAACAGCACCGTTATGGTTGAGTCGGAGGTGGCCGTAACCGATTTAACTTGCGGCGGCACGGTATCAACAACAATATCACCCACATACACATCATCCCAATAAAAGTTGTCGGCATTGCTTTTTGTGTATTTTGCGTAAAACCCAAAATAAGCGGTTGTTTGAAAGGTGTTGTCGTTTCCGGAGGCTTCCAAAAGATAGATGCCATTACCCTCTTTGTCGATAAAAATTTCCCAGTTGCCGGTTTCATCGTGGGTTATTTTAAAGCTGAAACTGAAAGAGGAAGCGATTAACCCTTCGCTGCCGCGACATACGGAGCTAACGGTTTCGCCATCCTGTTTAAAAAGCTCAATGGCATCGCTGCTGCCCGATTCGCCCAGCTGAATAAAATAGCCCTGCAGCGGCTCCGTCAGGTTTTGGCTGTTGCTTATCAAATAAACTCTTCCGTTGTTGTTGGACGAGGGCGAAAAGGATTGTTTTACCCAAAAGCGCCATTCGCAGCCTGTGGCTTTGGCATTGGCAGTTGACAGCCATGAGGTTCCCGCCGAGGTGTCGTTAAGCTGAAGCTGCAAATTATCATTTACAATAAATTTTTCCGATGTCCCCGACCATACAGGATTTTGGGTGAAATCGCCATCGGAAAAATCGTCGTTAACCTGAGCCGAAACCACAAAAGGTAACCAAATGAGTAATAATATTAGTTGTTTCATTATTTTGGTAATTTTGCGCGACAAAAAGTTTGTTAAAGATAAAAAAATAATAGAATTGAAAAGCGTCAGCGTAGCCATTGTGGGTGCCACCGGTTTGGTAGGCAGGGAGATGATTCGGGTATTGGAGGAATCAGGCCTTGAGGTTACCAGGCTTTTTCCGGCTGCTTCTGATAAATCGCTGGGAAAACCGGTTTTATTTAACGGCAACGAATATAAGGTCATATCCATTAAGGAAGCCGTGGATGCCCGGCCCGACATTGCTGTTTTTTCGGCAGGCAGTAACGTGTCGAAACAATGGGCACCGGAGTTTGCTTCGGCAGGAACAACGGTAATCGACAACTCTTCCGCCTGGCGCATGGAACCTGAAATACCCTTGATAGTGCCCGAAATAAATGCTTCCGTACTTACCAAAAAAGACAAAATTATTGCCAACCCAAACTGCTCTACCATTCAATTGGTGATGGCGTTGGCTCCTTTACAAAAAAGGTACGGCATTAAACGGGTGGTGGTTTCTACCTACCAATCGGTTACCGGAAGCGGTGCCAAAGCGGTGGAACAGATGATGGCTGAACGCGATGGCAAGGATGCTGACAAAGTTTATCCGCATGCCATCGACCTGAATGTGCTGCCCCATGCCGGCGATTTTGTTTCCGACGGATATACCACCGAAGAAATCAAGCTGGTAAACGAAACCAACAAGATACTGAATTCCGATATTCCGCTAACGGCAACAGCAGCACGGGTTCCGGTGGTTGGCGGCCACTCGGAAGCGGTGAATGTTGAGTTGGAAAAGGAGTTTGATATTGAAGAGGTAAAACAACTTTTGTCGGATACAGAGGGCCTTATTTTGGAAGATAATCCTGCCGGAAACAGATACCCCATGCCTGTTGACGCCAAAGGAAGAAATGAAGTTTTTGTGGGACGAATCCGAAGAGATTTTTCAGTGGAGAACGGCTTAAACCTGTGGATTGTGGCCGACAACATCCGCAAAGGGGCTGCCACCAATGCCATTCAGATAGCGGCCTGGTTAATCAATAATAATTTAATATCGAGATAGTTGAAAGTATATAATAGTATAGAAGAGGTAAGTGGAATTACCAATGCGGTTGTTACAACCGGCACCTTCGACGGAGTGCATCGCGGACATCGTGCCGTGTTTGATGTGATGAAAGCAGAGGCGGCAAAAATCGGAGGCGAAACGGTGGTAATTACCTTTTTTCCGCATCCTCGTTTTGTGCTTGGGCTTGATGTGGATACCTTGAAATTTATCACCACCATGGAGCGAAAAATTTCGCTGTTGGAAAAGGCCGGCATCGACCATCTAATCATCATTGAGTTTACCAAAGAGTTTTCACGCAACTCCTCCGAAGCCTTTATCCGGAATTATATTATTGAACCGCTTCATCCCAAAAAAATTATTATCGGCCACGATCATCATTTCGGGCGTAACCGGCACGGCAGCTTTGAGTTGCTGTTAAAACTGGGTGCCGAAACAGGCTTTGATGTGGTTCAGGTAACACCGCTTCAAATTGACGGGATAACGGTAAGCTCCACCCGCATCAGGCAGCTGTTGCAGGAGGGAAATATTGAAATGGCCAACAAGCTGCTGGGTTACGAGTACTCCATCAAGGGAATGGTGGTGCATGGCAACAGCATCGGCAGGACAATAGGCTATCCCACCGCCAACATTGAAGTGGGCAATGAGTACAAGTTGATTGCTGCCAACGGGGTATATGCCTGCCGGGTGGAATATGCAGGAAAACTTTACGGTGGAATGGCCAACATTGGTTACCGGCCTACCATCAACCAAGGTGAGCTTACCATTGAAGTTAATATTTTTGATTTCGACAAGGATATTTACGATGAAACCATCACCATCTTTTTTGTGGACAGATTACGCAGTGAAGTGAAATTCGACAGTCTGGAAGCACTAAAAAATCAGCTGGCACAGGATAAAGAAAAAGCCAGTAGTTTATTGTAGTGGTCAAGCCCTTGGTGTTTAATCCAAAGCTCGGTCAGATTTACCTGCCCGTCCGAACGTGCCTTATCACTATTCGGGCAAATCTGAAAGAGTGTCTGATAATAAAACTTTATCAACATTTTTCCAGTTTATTATTTCAATGCCATTGCTTCTTTTTTGCTCCATGTCGCCTGAATAAACAAGTATTGCTTTTTCCGATTCACTCAATTTTTGCCAATAATAAAGCGTTTTAAAATAATTATTCTGAATTGTTTTGCCCGATTTTATTTCAACAGGAATTGTTCCGTCCGTGTTTTCAATAATCAAATCTATTTCCCTTCCGGTTTTGTCTCTCCAGTAAAACAAACCCGGTTTGACGGCTTGACTTTGTTGGTTTTTTACAAACTCTGAAACTGCCATTGTTTCAAAAATAGCGCCTTTTAAAGGATGCAACCGAAGTACATCTTTCGAAGTAATGCCAAGCAAAGAACAAACAATACCGGTATCGTAAAAGTATAATTTTGGCCTTTTTACAATTGTTTTATTGAAGTTTTTATGATACGGTTTAAGCAGAAACACCAAAAAGCTTTGCTCGAGTACCGAAACCCATGATTGTACTGTTTTTAGGTCAACACCCAATTCAACCGACAATGCGTTATAATTCAGTTCCTGTGCGGTTCTACCGGCAAGCAGGCGTAAAAATTTCTCAAAATGAATCAGGTTGTTAATGTTTTTAATCTGCCTGACATCCCTTTCCACATAACTTTTAATATAATTTGGATACCATAAGTTAAACGGAATATTTTGATGATATACCGGAGGGTAAAATCCGTTTAGTAAAAAATCCGTTTCATCGTATTTTGGTTTTAGGGTCTTTATCTCACGATAACTAAAGGGTAATAACTCAAGATAGGCAACCCTTCCGGCCAATGATTGTGAAATATTTTTGTTGAGCAGAAAATTATTTGATCCTGTAAGGATAAACATGCCGGGGTTTTGGTTGTTATCCACAATTTCCTGAATATATGAAAACAGATGAGGAGCCTTTTGTGCTTCGTCAATAACCGCGCCTTCGGGAAACTGTTTAAGGAAACCAATGGGATCTTCCAATGCAAAATTAAGGTTTACAGGTATTTCAAGATTAACATAGGGTTTTTTCGAGAATACCTTTTTAACCAGGGTGGTTTTACCCGACTGGCGCGGGCCAATAACCGCAATTACCTTAAAGAATAGTGACAGCTTTTGTAATAACTTTGTGGATGCTCTTTTTATCATAGAGCAAATATAGGAAAAAAATGGAATCAGATTCCATTTTTTTCCTATTATATCAATTGCTTTCAGCTAATTCCTGTTTTTTATGCGTATAATCCCGAAGGGATTTAATATAAACAGCCCTGTACGAAGTGCAGGGTAACAAATAGAAGAAATAAATTATAACCCTGAAGGGGTTAAACAAAAATTATTGAACCCATCCAGGGTTCTTTGATACCTTATCATTTTACCCATCGGTTTCACCGATGGTTATTCACATTAAACCACTTCGTGGTTAGGTATTTTTCTAAAAACTAAACCGTTTGTAGCCGGTTTCGCCCTCAATGGAGTAGTTGCCGCTATACACATTGCCCAATGAGCCGTCGATGGCAATTTTATCGCCAACTTTAAAGGTTTCTTTATTTAGTTTACAATATTTGTCATCTTCGTAAACTTGTAACTTCGAGCAGTTTACAACGGCTGTCTTTCCCAGCCTTACCGCCGTAACGGCAGCATGCGAAGTGGCTCCTCCGCGGGCAGTAAGCAGGCCGTCGGTTTCAAAAATCATTCCTATATCGTCGGGAACGGTGTCGGGCCTTATCAAAATAACTTTTTCATCGGGATAGTTACTTCTGATCTTTTTCATGTCTTCGAGATCGAAAGCTACCCTGCCATTCATGGCGCCACCGCCAATGCCAATTCCTCGTCCTGCAAGATTCATGTCTTCTGCTCTTTCGATAAATACCTGCACGGCACTATCCGATGCCATATCCATATCTCTGATTTGTAGAATGTACAAATCGTCGGGGTCGTCCGATTCAAAGGTAAACTCTATTTCCTGCGGACTGTATCCGTGATTATTCACAAGGTCGTTGGCAAGGTCATCTATCCTTTTATAAATAAGCGGATATCTTTTTTCAAGCGACAGGCTTACATCGCCGTTTTGAACCTGATTGGCACTAATTGGCAACGGTTTTACCAAACCTGCTACAATGTCTTCGCCCTGACTGCGTGTGGTGTAGTCGCCATACAGGTTTACCCCCTGCTGCTGCAGTTGCGGGTTTTGGGTAAACACCACGCCGGTGCCGGCCGTGGCATGCAGGTTTCCAAAAATCATTTTTTGAACAATCACGGCGGTACCCCACTCATCGGCAATTTGCATGTGCTCGCGATATACTTTTGCCCGCTCCGAATCCCATGAGGTGAAAACAAGATTGATGGTGGTAATCAGTTGTTCAAAAATATCTTCAATAAAGCCTACCCCGCTGTCAAGAAGTTTTTGCTTGTAAGCATAAGCAATTTCGCGCATCATTCCGGTGCTAAAATCGGTTTTAAGTTTGGTTTTATGTTTGTTTTTAAACCCAATCATAATATCGTCAAAGTCGTCGCGCTCAAGGCCGTGCGCCATACCCCAGCTCTGCAAAAACCTGCGATACGAATCCCAGGCCGACCAGGCACGTTCTTTATCTTCGGCAAGGCTTTCGGTTATTTTATCGTTCATGCCCACATTTAAAAATGTGTCCATGGCACCCGGCATGGAAATAGCCGTTCCCGAACGAACCGAAAGCAGAAGTGGTTTTTGCGGATTACCAAGCTGGAGGCCGGTTTTACGTTCGATGTATTTAATGTGTTTCCGAATCATGTCGTGCATCTCCTTGCGCAAATCATCATGCGCCATAATGGCTTTGTAGCGCCTGAATACCTCGGTAGTAATGACAAACCCTTCGGGAACAGGATAATTCTTTAAGGTCAGGTTTTTTAAATGATAGGCCTTGGAGCCTAAAAATGCCTGATTGTCCATGTGAACATTTCGTTTGTCCAGCGGACTCATTACGAGGTCGGAGTTGTACGACATAATCTCTTTAATCATATCGAGGTTGATGTTGTCGTTCATGCTCCGCAGCGATTCCAAAATTCGGGAGACAAAATTATCCAACGGCTGCATTAAAAATGCTTCCGAAATAATATCTCTGTAAAACTCTTCCGACAGCTTGTTCACAAGTTCCATTTCCTCCTTTTTGCTCATGGTTCCCTTTGGGTTACAAAGTTTTGGAATAACCAATCGTAACGGCTGGTCGTACGATTTTAAGAAGAATTTAATGATAGTACGGCGCACATCTTCGTTAAGAAACTGAAAAATATTAATGTATTGATGAAACGAAAAGCTATCGGAACTTAAACTGTATTTTAACATTCTTAAATTTGAGTTAAAGCTCTGATTGGTAACACCATCCAGTGTTAAACCCTCGCTAAAATATTCGAGGATGGTGAGGATGTTTTTGAGTGTTTTGGCCGAAATATAATCGAGGTTAATATTTTGAACCACCTTTTCCATCAGTTGAGTGGCCACTTTTTCCAACCGGAAGGTAAGCCCCATGGCATCAAATTTCGGCTCGCGATAAACGCCATACATGGAGGGAATGCCAATGGCAATATGACGTTTGTGGTAAATGTTTTCCCAGCCTTTACTTGTTTCGGGGTTAAAAATAATCTCCTTGAGCCGCGTCATAAAATCGTAAATCAGGCGGAGTGAAGTTTCAAAATCATCTTTATCAAGTGCCTTTTGCAGTTGTTCAATTTTATGCTCTTCGAGATAGGAGTAGCGCTTTAAAAGTTTTACGATATCCACCGTATCGAACGAGTATTTTTCTTTAAGATGTGCGTACAGGGCAACCATATCACGCAGCCGCTCCTTGTCGAGGTTATTGTCGTCGGGAAGTTTTTCCAGCATCAGGTCAAACTCTTTCAGCTTGGTGTCAAGCAACTCTTCGGGTTTTTTTTGATTAATCCGGCAAAGCTCCACCACCATTTTATGAATGGGAGCATACCATTTACTTTGTAAATCAATGGATTGATAAACATTTTCGGGCAGGCTGCTTTTTAATGCTTTTAAATCGCCATCGTACCAAAACTTAAATATTTTCCAGGTTAAATCAATCAGGGTGTTGTTGCTTTCGGTGTGCACCTGCTTGCGTAAAAAGTGCACCAGCTTATCCTCGCGGTGCGAAATTTCGTCCATGGTAGTGGTAACCTGCCGTATTTCACCTTCGGCACCGATTTCGTTAAAATAAACCGGAAAAATACGGGTAAGCTGTTTTACCTTTTTGTAATACGGCGCCACGTTGGAGTTGAGGATATCGGTAATATCGCGTTGAAACAGATCGGTATCGCTAATAAAAATGCCGCCGAGTTTAAGGTTTACAATAAGGGTGGAAAGCAGTTTTTCCATGTACGGCTGCGAATATTCAATCAGTTCGAGCCACACCCGTATGTTTTTAATGTGATTGGGGTTTACATCCAGCTGCCAGTTTTCGTCAACGTAAACCATGCCGGGGGTTTCAAAGCCAAAATCAATAATTTTATCTTCAAAATAGGACAACAGGTATTTGTCGTCGGAATGGTCGATGTCAAAAACCTTTTTACCGAGGGTAAGCAGGGTGTCCAACACCGAGGATGTGTGGGTTTTTTTAAAATCGGAGGCGTAGGTAAACACTTCGTTGATAAAAATAATAATATCGTTATCTTTCAACTCCTCCATGGTTTGAACCAAAATGCTGTTCATTTTCCAGATAAGCCGCTCCTTATGGCTGCTCATGCCCGGCAGCTGCAACAGGTAGAAGATAAAATAAAACTTTTCGATAAAATTAGGGAACAGGTCGATGGCGCTGTTAAACCTGTCAGCAATCATATCGTAATCAGGTATTTGCTTAATCAGCTCGTTCCATGAAACCATCTCTGAAGCTGATTTTCTAACCTTATTAAACCAACGTGCGCCAATAAATGAAATTACTTTTTTATTGTCAGCGGTCAGCAGGTTGTTTTTATCATTTAACCACTGTTCAATTTTTGATGTCTCCTCCCAGTAATTGATGGAAGCAAGATAAATCATTTTTGTAATTTCCAATCGCCGTTGCCTGAAAATCTCTTTGCTGTTAAAATCTTTAAGATAGCGTTTAAAATACTTTGATGCAATGATGTAGCTGAGCGAATCGTTGTTAAATCCCGTTTCAAAAACATCGTAAATAAACTGAAAAGTATTGGTGAAATCGCGGCCTTCTTTGTTAAGTTTTTCGGCAAATTCCAACAAAGTCCGGATAATCATTATATGATGATCGCGGTTTTCTCCTTCGATTAAAAGATTTTTTAACAGCTCCAGCGGAATAAAAAAAGCCTCTTCCGCTTCTTTCAGGTTAATGTAAAACCAGTAGTCGGTGAGCAAAATTTCGCGCAGTTGTTCAATTACAAACTTACGATTTGAAAAAGGGTGTTGATACTCAATCATGCAATCGTTTGCACGCTTGTTTATGCCATAATATTTTTTAGATAAGTTGATGAACCACTGGTGTTTATCGGGTATTTTAATATCCTTGTAACGGGTTTCGGCAAGGTTTGCTTCAAGCGCCTTAGAAACAAATTTTTTGTCCATAATTGCACAATTTTAGGGGTTAACCGGTAAGTTGTATGTATTTTTGCTACGTGATTTACTAATAAAAGGAAAAAACACAACAACATCATTAATTAAACAAAGATAACTGAAAGTTAAGTTTTGAGAAATTAATTGGATATAAAAAAATTGAATTATGGAAAAAATAAAAATTGGTATTAACGGTTTTGGACGAATAGGCCGTAATGTTTTTAAAATTGCCCTTGAGAGAGGACACATGGAAGTTATCGGTATCAACGATTTAACCGATACAAAAACACTTGCCCACCTGTTAAAATACGATTCGACACAGGGAAGATTTAATGGCGAAGTGAGCCATAACGACAGCTCGTTAATTGTTAACGGTGTTGAAATACCTGTTACTGCCGAGCGTTCGCCGTTGAACATTAAATGGCAACAAACACCCGACGTGGTTGTTGAATCAACCGGTATTTTCCGCTCGCGCGAAAGCAACAAAGGCGGCTACGGCGACCATCTTAAAAACGGCGCCAAAAAGGTTATTCTTACCGTTCCTGCCAAAGATGCCATCGACAGGATGATTGTTCTGGGAGTAAACGACAACGAACTTCGCGATGAAGACGAATGTGTTTCCAACGCATCGTGTACCACCAACTGTCTTGCTCCCATCGCCAAGGTATTAAACGATCGTTTCGGTATTGAAAACGGGTTGATGACTACCATCCACTCCTACACCAACGACCAGCGTATTTTAGATGCACCTCACTCCGATTTGCGTCGTGCACGTTCGGCTGCTGTATCGCAAATACCCACTACCACCGGCGCTGCCAAAGCTGTTGGCGTGGTTATTCCCGATTTGAATGGCAAACTCGATGGCATGGCTGTAAGGGTTCCAACCCCTACGGGTTCGCTGGTTGACCTGGTGGTAAACCTTAAAACCGAAGCCTCGGTTGACGAAATTAATGCTGCCATGAAAGAGGCTGCCGAAGGCCCCATGAAAGGTATTTTGGAATATACCGAAGACCCCATTGTTTCGGTTGATGTGATTCACAACTCACACTCATCTATTTATGATGCCGGAGCCACTATGGTACAAGGAAAAACCGTAAAAGTATTGTCGTGGTACGATAACGAGTGGGGTTACTCAACCCGCGTTGTTGACCTGATGGAAAAATTTAATTTTTAAATCCCTTTTTGTTCATTTAACGATGAATAAAATAAGCTGTTTTTAGGGTTGGCTGCTCCGTTTCGGGGCAGCCTTTTTTATGGGGCAAGTCAAGTCACCGATGTTTAACGGGTAACTCCACACGCTTTCAACCTGCCGGGTTTCCCCTTGCAATAGCACCCTTCGACCCGACAGGTTTTTGCCAAACGGTATAGCAAACACTTTACTTAAAACTCCCCGAAAACATTTTTCCGCGTGATTACTTTAAAACCCTTTACATTATATTTTTCTGCAAACGATTTGGGAAGTGATACTTTTCTTTTTGGATTCCATTTGAATTCATAGGCGTACAGGGCACCTTCTTTTTCCTCTATCAAATCTATTTCGGCACCATCGTAGGTTCTCCAAAAATAGAGATTGGAAAACCTTTGTTCGTATTCTGCCTTTTTTAACATTTCAACAACACAGAAGTTTTCCCACAAGGCTCCGGCATCGGAGCGATCTTGAACAGGATTAAAGTTGTTAATCAGTGCATTACGAATCCCGTTATCATAAAAATAATATTTTTTACTTTTCTTAATTTCATTTCTCAAATTCCCGCTGTAGGAGGGGAGCTTGTAAATTATAAAGCTTTTTTGAAGAAGATCGAGATACCGCTCTACCGTAACAGCCGAAATTTTTAACAGTTGCGCAAGTTCCTGTACCGAAACCTGACTTCCCACCTGCAGGGCAAGTGCTTTTAACAACTGACGGAGAATATCGGGATTTTTCAACCGTTCGAATTTCAAAATATCCTTAAACAGATAATCGGAACTTAGTTGTAGAAGCCGTCTGATTTTATCGTTTCTGTTCAAATCGATAATGCCCGGATAAGTTCCGTAAACCAGAAAATCATCCAGTTTTTCCATAACCTTAAGCATACCCGCCTTCTCTTTAATCTCCCATAAGGAGAGCGGAAACAGTTTGAACGATATATTCCTTCCGGTAAGAGGCTCTCCTGTTTTGTTGGACAAATCGAAACTACTTGAACCGGTAGCAATAAATTTCAGGTCATGCCCCCTGTCATCATACAAAAGTTTTAAAATCAAACCAATATCGGTTACCGTTTGTGCTTCGTCAAAAGCAACAATCTTTCCTTTTGTAAAAAGGCTTTTGATGGTTTCAATGTTTTTCGTCTGCAAAACATCATAAACAACAGGATTGTCACAATCAAAAATCTGCATTGCAGGATGCTTTTCTTTCAACATATTTAAAATGGTTGACTTGCCTGTTCTTCTTGCTCCGAACAAAAGAATAATTTCGGGTTTGTTTAACTCCCGCTCAATAAGTGTTGTTACTTTTCTGGAATACATATGGCCAAATATTTCTACAAAAGTAAGGTAATTTGGCCAAAAAACACAACCTGACTTAAGTTTTTAGGCTTAAAAACTTATTAAATCGTTAAACCATTTCGTTAACAAACTGCATAAGCTCAGGGTAAAAGGTGTTAAAATCATCGTTTAGAAGCATGTAATTACTTTTTAAAACCTCCACGGCGTTTTGCATTCCCGAAATATGTTTTGTTCTTCTGTCCATTCCCCGGAAAACATTGTCGAGGCCTTTAAAGTTGGCATAGTTTAAAAGCCAGTTTTGCGAAATCATAAAAGGCAGTATTCGTTTGGTGTGGTTGGGGATTATCAACAATCGTTTTGAAAGCTCTTTATAAACCATCTGAGTAAAATCATGCAACGGTTCATCCGAATATTGGTGCCAGTTTTTTGCCAAAAAATGGTCGTAATAAATGTCGACTACAATACCCGAAAATTTTCCAAAATGGTTTCTGATTAACTTTCGGCTTTGCTTATGCATCGGGTGCGCATCGGTAAAAGTATCAATGTGCCGGTGAAGAATAATCCCTTTTAAAATATCATCTTTGTATTTTAAAGCCGGGTTGCCTTTAACCGCATCAGCCATAAAATTACCCACTAAAATATTGCTATTGTTTCCTGAAAGATGAGCGTGCGCAAGAAAATTCATATTATTATTAGGTTACAAAGCGGGTACAATTTTTTTCTTCCAAATGTATAACGGCCTTATCTTAATTACAATAAATTAAGGTTTGCAATATAAGCCTTTGATACAACTTATTTTTTGCAAAATTAGTATCGACAACATCAATTTAAATTCATTATAGATTTCGTTTATTCAAACGTTTGCAGAGAGAATTTTTTTAAATTTGAGCAATGATTAAAAATAATTAAATAATTGATATACAATGAATAAAATTCTTTTACTGGGTGATGAGGCAATTGCTTTGGGGGCCATCGACGGTGGCTTGTCCGGTGTGTTTGCCTATCCGGGAACACCCTCCACCGAAATTACCGAATATATTCAGGCCTCGAAAGAGGCCAAAGCGCTTGGCATTAAGTCGGAATGGTCAACCAACGAAAAAACTGCCATGGAAACCGGCATCGGCATGTCATATGCAGGAAAAAAAGCCATGGTTTGTATGAAACACGTAGGGTTGAATGTTGCCGCCGATGCATTTATGAACTCAGCCATTACAGGAACCAATGGCGGGCTGGTAGTTGTTTCGGCTGACGACCCCTCCATGCACTCATCGCAAAATGAACAGGATTCGAGGTTTTACGGTAAATTTGCCATGATACCTGTTTTGGAACCCTCCAACCAACAGGAGGCTTACGATATGGCCTATTACGGATTGCAACTTTCCGAAAAATTTGGCACACCGGTAATGATAAGGGTTACCACCCGTTTGGCACACTCCCGCTCGGGTGTTGAACGAAAAGAGAGAATTCCTCAAAACGAAATGCATCTGCCGGGCGACCATAATCAGTTTATTTTATTGCCTTCCATGGCTCGCAAAAG
>WGDP01000265.1 GCA_015493215.1 Bacteroidales bacterium
TAACAACTTTGTTCAATGTTATCCAGTGGCGTACCACTTAAGGCAACCGATATTTTTGTTGGAGTAATAAAATAGTCATCAATAAGGGCATCCACCTCCTCCGTCATGGTGGCCGAAAACATGATATTCTGGCGACGCTCTTTCAGTAACTCAAAAATACCGGTTAACTGCGGACGAAACCCAAGGTCCAGCATCACATCCACTTCATCAATCACCAGTTTTTTAACATTATTAAGCCTCAAGGCTCTGCTTACGGCGAGGTCGTAAAGCCTCCCCGGTGTGGCAACTAAAATATCAACCCCCTGTGCCACAGCAATTTTTTGTGTATTGATGTTTGTTCCGCCATAAACACCCACCACACGAATGGTAATGTATTTGGCTAAATCTTCAATCATCTCCACCAGCTGCAAAACAAGTTCACGGGTTGGCACCAGAATAAGGATTCTTGGACTTACCTGCTTTGAAAATTTATGCTCGTGAAGCAGGGGGAGCATATATGCCAGGGTCTTGCCGGTACCGGTTTGGGCAATGCCCACCACATCTTTTCCGGAAAGAATAACCGAAAATGCTTTTGCCTGTATGGGGGTAGGTTTGGTAAAACCCAAATCGGAAATGGCATCTTTCAGCTTGCCGGAGATGTTAAAATTTTCAAACGAGTCCATCAAATGTATTTTTTGCAAAAGTAGCGAATATAACGGTGCCTGCAAGATATTGTTGTCAGGCTATATCCGTGCGCTAACGTTTAAACTACTTCAACCTTTCAAGTCTCTGCGCACCGGCAGCGTTCGACTTGAAAGGTTTGGTGTACAAGACCTTTTCGGTCGAGGCAAGCCTTGTGCGGTGGCGACCGGAAAGGTCAGATAAGGTAATAAAAAATCATCCGGCATCGTCCGGGTTTCAAACCCGGACGAGCTTGGGAGATTAGAATCCAACGCTCTTTCAGGTTTGTAACCAACCCCAACGCTCTTTCAGGTTTGCAACCTGAAAGAAGCATAACAACCTTATTATAAGTATAATATATCGTTCGGATACATCGTTCAGATTGCATATCTGAACGAGCCTAAGGTTAAAAACCCGGACGAGCTTGGGTCGAGAAGCAAAATCAAAATCGCAGGTTACAAAACAGTTGACAGCTTGGCGGTAATTTCGTTGATAAGGTTTTCCAACGGACGCTTGGCCATCATGGCCAGCATGGGATTCAGGTCGGCATCCACCTCTCCGGTTGCTTTAGTGGACTCGCCGTCTTCGCTTAACGAAATTTTAAGCGCAAACGAAATGGGCGACTTACCATAAGGAACCATCTCAATGTAATAAGGAGCCTCCTTTTTTGCGAACTTCATCCCCACTTTTCCCATTCCTTTTGCCGAAAACGAACAGCTTTCGGAATCCGATTGCCACTCCGAAACCTGTTCGGGCATCAGATGTTCAAAGTTATTAAAGTCGGACAAAAAATTAAAGACATCGTTAATGTTTTTGTTTACCGTAACGGTTTTTCCTGAAATATGCATAATTACTTGTTTTCAAATTTAATACTCCACTCACGGGGGTTTTTACGCCACTCCATCAGTGCAAATTTATCATTCTGAGGAACATAATCGGCGGCAACAGCCAAATCGATTAAATGATCGTAGTCGGACAGGGTTATGAGTTTACAATTTTTTTCGGCAAAGTTCGCATCAGCCACCTGAAGCCCGTAGGTAAAAATAGCAACCATTCCTTTAACAATCGCACCAGCATCACGGAGGGCATCCACCGCGGCAAGGCTGCTTTTTCCGGTTGACACCAAATCTTCAACCACCACCACCGACTGTCCGCTGTTAATACGGCCTTCAATTTGGTTGGTCAGCCCGTGCGACTTTTTTTGCGACCGCACATAAACAAAGGGCAATCCCAATGCCTCGGCCACCAATACTCCCTGAGGAATTCCGGCCGTGGCCACTCCTGCAATAACATCCACCCCTTCAAAGTGTTCCTGCACCGCTTTAGCAAGCTGTTGCCGTATATAAGTTCGCAGCTCGTGAAAAGAGAGTGTAATTCTGTTGTCGCAGTATATGGGCGACCTCAAACCCGATGCCCAGGTAAAAGGCTTTTCAACATTGAGTTTAATTGCTTTAATTTGCAATAGTTTTTCAGCAATTATAGCTGCCGTTTCCAAATTTAAAATCATGCCGCAAATGTACAAGATTTTCAACTTAAACAAAGCTTTCATACTAAGCGATTCGCCCTGCGAAAAGGTAAAAAACATTAAAATCAGCAATATTAACGACCTCTGCCTTGCTTTACGGGAGTGGAATGAAGAAGATGAAGTGTTTGACTTATGTTTTTGGGGCCTCCCACCCGATGAAATGCTAAGTCATTTGAAGGCCTTTTACGCTTACGTTGAGGCTGCCGGCGGCATGGTTAAAAATCTGGAAGGCGAGTATCTTTTTATCAAACGATTTGGGATTTGGGATTTACCAAAGGGAAAACTTGAAAAAAACGAGTCGCCAAAAAGGGCAGCCATTCGTGAAGTTGAAGAGGAAACGGGCATAAACCATGTTTCCATTGTAAAACCACTTATCAATTCGTGGCACATCTATCCATGGAAAGAAACCACTGTTTTAAAAAATACTTTTTGGTATTTAATGGAAAGTGATTTTAAGGGTAATTTGACTCCCCAACTTAAGGAAGATATAACTGATGCACAGTGGTTACCTGCCAAACAGGCGACAAAGGCTTTACAAAGTTCTTACCGGTCGTTGAGCGAAAACCTGTTAACGTTTATTGAAACTTTTTAATGATAACTTTCCGAATAGTGTTATAAAAATCCTGTAGGCAAATCCATATTCCATTTTCTACTACTTGATTATTCAAAGTCAATAATATTGAATTCTTACTCTCCGAAGGCGAGTAAGAATTCGTTAAATCCGTGTAATTCGTGGATAAAAGTCATCGAATTACACGAATTACATGGATTAAATTTCAGCCGCCAGCCTGCGGAACAGTTTTACAAGATTTTTTTCGGCGATGGCTGCATTGGTAAGAATTTTCTCAATAACAACGGGTTCCAGATTATCGGGGTCGCACAAATCGGTTACTACCGAAACGGCAGCCACTTTCATGCCCTGATGGTTGGCAACAATCACCTCCGGCACGGTTGACATGCCCACCACGTCGGCACCCATTACTTTTATCAATCGGTATTCGGCGCGGGTTTCAAGGCTGGGGCCAATCCAGGCAACATAAACACCTTTGGCAATTTCAAAACCCTCCTCAGCAGCAATTGTCTGCATCTTTTCAATAAACCCGGGATTGTAGGGACGGCTCATATCGGGAAAGCGGGGGCCAAAGTCCTTTAAATTTCTTCCCACCAACGGGTTGCCGGGCAGCATATTTATATGGTCGTCGATAATCATCAACGATGCCGGTTTTAAATCGAGATTAATGGCTCCGGCGGCATTGCTAACCAACAGGTTTTCAACGCCCAGCAGTTTCATGACTCTCACCGGAAAGGTTACCTCTTGCAAAGAGTAGCCTTCGTAAAAATGAAAGCGGCCGTTCATTACCAAAACCTCTTTGCCTTCAAGTTTGCCGTATATCAGTTTACCCGAATGAAACTCCACCGTTGACTCGGGAAAATGGGGAATTTCTTTATACGGAATTTCTATTTCAACATCAATGTGTTTTACCATCTTTCCCAAACCCGTTCCCAGTATGATGGCTGTTTTTACCTCGTTAACACCAGCTTGCCGGATAAATTCGGCTGCCTGCTCAATTTTCTTTTCTAATGTCATTTTATTGATTTTTTTTCTTTTTAACTGAAGTTTACTTTATTTGGATACGAACTTCATCAATCCAAAAGGTTTCGTGCCCTTTATTCCAAATATAGGCCTTTATTATTTCGTTGTTGTTGGCGGGTGGCTTTAACTTCAACTGAAACTTAAAAGGTACCCATTTACCCTGTTTTGCAATTTCCGACAAATCAAAAGGTTTAAAAAAATAGGGGCTTTGTTCCGATTCGCGGCTTATTACAAAAGCCACCGATTTAATTTTCAGATTGCTGTTTGTGTAAATTGCACCTGATATGGTTATTTTGCAACTATCGGTACAAAAATCGGATATTTTGCTGGTTATTAGGTTTGTAAAAGTATAGTTTGCCAAAACCTTATAACTTTTATTTCCTTTATATGCTTTTTCAGCCGAAAATTCCGGGTTATCCTGCTCAAAATTTAAAAAGAGGTTGTTGTTATCATCACCCACACCACTAACTTTCTGAAAGAGATACACTTCGTAGCTATACCCCATCTCAACAAATGGCTTTTCGGGTTTAAATATCTTAATTAGCTTTAAATTATCATCACTTAACAGTTTTTTTAATGGTGTTTGCCCCTCAATATTGCCGAAATGGGCATCCCATACAATCAGGCTGCTATCAGGCATATCAAACGATACCTTTATCACATTCGGGACACCCCATTGAGAAGATTGTTCATCATAAGGATCGATGTTTAACCTATATGGAATGTAATTGTTGAAGTAATAAATTTTATACTTATCAAGATGATTTTTTTGAATATATTTTGTTGCAGCTGAGAGCACTACCTGTGGTTTACTTTTTTTAAACCCTCCTCTGCAATCGGAATAAATCATGGCGAACATCCACATCAGCATTAATATCTCAAAATATAAAAACGGTTTTTTATACCTGCTAAACTTCTCCTCCAAAAAATTAAATCCTGTTAAAGCTGTGATGGCTGCCAGAGGTGCCACCGAACCCATCACACGGATTAACCCCAACGAGTTTCCCCACCCTTTCCACCAGACTACCGAATGGGCTGCCATAAAGGTCAGGTAAATACCGGGCACCAACAACAAGTAATAAAACCGGTTGTTTATTTTAAACCGATCCTTTTTTATCCACAGCCACAAAGAAACCAATAGTCCGATTACAAACAAACCTGCAATGGGAAATCCCAAAATTCCTTTGGTACTATTGATAAAATGAAAAAGTGAACCATGGCCATATATTCCTGCAGCGTTACCTTTGTAAGGCATTTCGGTTATGAGCCACCAAAAGCTGTTGTGAAAACACCATCCTGCCAGGCTGATAATTACAAAACCGGTAACCATTAAAGGGATTGATTTCCATTGTTTTCGCAACCCAAAAGCAAGCAAAAAAATGGGAATCAGCACAACACTTTCGGTTCTTATAATGGGTAAAAAAGAGATAGCAACAGCCGACCAGGCAAATCTGTTTTTAAAGAAAAGCCAAACGGCCAGTACCAAAAACAGGCTGTGCAGCGGCTCGGTCATAACCGAAAATATAAGGCTGAAATAAACCGGAGTTAACAGCACCAACAAAACCGTAAGCCAGCTGTTTTTAAGCTTTAATTCACGCGACAGCTGCCACGAAAACCATGCTGTACTCAGGCCAACCAGCAAATTAAAAATACGGGCATAGTTTATGCCAAGCTGTGCGAAGGGCGAAATTAGAATGGTAAACAACGGTTTGCCCCAATGATTAAAAAGTAAATGGGGATATTTCCAGCTCCACCTGGCCAATTTAAAATGGGTAAAATGGTCGCCACCACCAAAACTGTTTTCGGTGGTAAAAATCAGTATCAGTCCCAAAAAAAGGGAAAACAACAAAAACCCGGTTACAAGTTGTTTTTCGGAATATTTTTCAGGAACCTTCATGGTAGATTTTATATATTTCTGCGGTGCACTTCACAATTGCAAAACACAAAACTATTTGAGATGCTTTTTATTAAATTCACTTTTACGTTTTTCGTACCAGGTTGTTTTCCCGGGTATTTTAACATTAACGGGTCTTGCTATAATAGTATCTTTATAAATGATTAACCTTGTAATATACAATGGTTCACTTTCGCGCCGGTTTCCTACGCCCATAGCGTCGAAAGTACCATAATCTTTGTGAAATCTGTATCTGAAAAATTTTCCTCCCCAATCACCATGAATAAGATGTTTAAAATCGGTAATATAAGGCAAAAGCTTTTCGCGTTTAAAGGGGCGGTTGGGCCAGGTTTGCGGGTTTTTCGGATCCTGTTGCTTGTTAAACCACAACGACTGTGACGAAAGTATTATCATCTGTTTTGTGGTGTCGAGTTTGGGGCGCATCATGTTTATGTACGATAAAATACGCTTTGCCGAATCGTTGGCATTAATAAAAACGTAATTAGCAAAATCATCCTTAACCACTTTATACCGACACTTTACTTTTCGCATATAACGCATTTCGGCTTCAACCTGATGGGCATGACTGCCTCCATACCGTTCCCAGTGATAATTAAGGTCATGGTTGCCGGGGCCAAAATATACCGGCACCTTTAGTTTGGCAAAATTAGCCAGGACAGTGTCCCACTCCTGCTCTTGATTGTTAAAAACCAAATCACCCAGTGCAAAAAACAGGTCAGGTTTTTGAGCTTTAATGGAGTCGAGAAAAATTTTATAAACATCGGGATGAAACAACAAGGGGTATAAGTGTCCTGTGGCAACAATCACAACGGAATCCTTGTTAAAATGATATACATCCGGAGTCAATTCATCGTTACTGAATCCGCTAAACAACTCCTTAAGCGTTTTGGGATACGCCACAAAATTTTTGTCAATATTTTTGTTGTGATTGCTTTTACATGACCAAAATGCGGCTACAATCAATAATAATACAATTATCTTTTTCATTTCTAACTTTTTATAATAGGTTACTCCGTTTCCTTTGGCTCCAATAATTCAATTTTAAAATCATCAAAATAAATATCTTTTTTTCCACGGTTCCAAAGATAGATTAATAAGTTGTCGTTTTCATTTCTAACTTCGGGTGTTAAATAAAGCATCTCAACTTTGTTCCACTGATTGAGTTTAAGCTTTTTCACCAATTCGGTATCGTTTGTTCCCAGTGTTCGGTAATGGTAATTTTTTTTATTGTGCTGAAAGGTAGCCACTATGGCCCAAGGCGTTTCCTTAACGGGATGAACCGGATAGACCCAAACAGAAATTTTTATCCAGGCATAATAATGTTTTGTTAAATCTTTAAAAGGCATCCTAAAAGAGGATGAATACTTTAAGGTACTATCCATCATTAGGGATTGCTTGCCTGAATGAGCATATTTTTGTGTAATATGAGGATTTGGTTTTCCAAGGGTATCCTCGTAATCAAACCTCTTTATAACTCGTTCAGCATAAAGCGATTCATCTTTTATAAAAGGCTTATTATCACGATACAACCGCTGAACCAAAAGGTATTTATCATCGTTTGGATTTTGAACGATTCGTCCGAACGATTTAACATAGTATTTAAAGGTCATCCTGTCGCTACTGATAATATGATGGTGCATCTGCCAGGTTTGAAACAGATTCAGTACCACAAAAAGCAATATAAACAGGGCTGTAACCATTTTCCAAATAAATTTTTTACGGCCAATCCACTGCAAAAAATAGCCAAGTGTTATGGCCATCACAGGATAAGATTGGATAAAGGCACGATGCCCCATACTTTGGGCATACCACCAACACGACCAACTGGAAAGAATGTATAAATTAATGAGAAAATATATAAACAGTGAATAAAATATCCTGCAGTTTTTCTTATACAAAAACCAAAATCCTGCAACGGCAAAAAGCATCAACGGCGTATAAATAAACCACCCTTTTCTAAAACTGAACAGCACTTTCAGTGTGTAAGGACTTAAAAATTCAAATCCTTCACCGGGATTGACGTAACTGTAGTAAATAAAACTGCCACTGTACAGTTTCCAATATATCATTTGAAACGAGCCTATTACAAACAGTATAAAAACAAACAACAATGTTTGCTTTCGATAAGTAAGAAACAACAACCTGAACTTTGCTTTTAAAGTTTTAAACGAGGTAACGTTCCAAAGTAGCGGAATGAGTATCATAATAATTTCGGTTGGCCGCGATAAAGTGGCCAATCCTATAAGCAAACCCAAAGCAACCATATTTTTCGGCTGATGCGTTTGATGCCACCGGATGGTGTTCCATAATACCAAAGCGTAAAAAGTAAACAGATAGGTGTGTGCCGATTCGGTTAACCACATGGAAAAGGCATAATAGTTGGTTCCGAAAAATATTAATAGCAATAACAGCGCCGACAACCGGTCGCTAAAAAAATGAAGCAACACTTTTCGCAAGTACCAATAGCCAATCCAAACTACTACAATACTGTTAATTACCAACGCTACCTGATAGGGTAATGAAAAGCCGTCGGCGGGATACCCCAAAGGTGCTGCCAGCAGATGAGCCACAAAAAAACCTGGTGCATATAAGATGGCCAGTCCCATGGTATATTTCATTATCCAGTTTCCACCGTGGATATGTGAAGCCTGGTAAAAAGAACTTGAAGGGTCGTAGAGCTTAAAAATGTGGTCGAGCACTTCCTTGTGCTGAAGACCCAAATCGTGATAAATAAAGGTAAACGGGAGGTAAAGGTAATAACCGAAAACATCCCATGAAATAACATTCTCTGGAAGCCTGGTTAAGTGGCCGATAACCACTGCCACAGCGACAATAAAAACAGCTATCAGCGATAGTCTGTTCTCATTTGTAACAAAACCATTACCCGTTTTTAAAAGTTCTTTTGTCAAACAAATTATATTTTAAGATGCAGTATATTGCTCTAAATCCGTCTTTTGCGCTAATCTTCTTCCCCTCTTCGTAGGTGCGCCCATAGTAGGATATGCCCACTTCATAAATTCGCACTTTGGGAATACGGGCTATTTTTGCTGTTACTTCCGGTTCAAAGCCAAAACGATTTTCCTTAAGCAAAAGACTTTTCAACATTTTAGCATCAAACA
>WGDP01000266.1 GCA_015493215.1 Bacteroidales bacterium
ATTTTATTCACAACCAAAGAAATAGAAAATAGATTTCGTGTATCAAATCAAACAGCAAGAACGGATTTATATGAATTAAAAGATAAAGGATATTTAGATATTATTGATTTGAATAAAAAAACAAAAGCATTTTGTAAAAGTGATAAATTTGAAGAAATCATTAAAAAAGAACTACCTACAATAAATAGCCTTCATTCGGCTCGTAGAGCCCAGAATGAAGCAGATGTTGAACTAAATCCGCCTCTGGAATAGAACTTGTTCCTCTATGGGTATTTCAATATGATTTTCAGGCTGATTTTTTAATCCGGACTGTTATTTTGGGAGGATATTTTGTCCGGATTTCTATGTTTGAACGAACCCTTTTTGTCCTTTCTTGTGATTTTACGATTCTTTTTCTGTCCATTTTGTCTTTTTTGCCGGATTTTAGATAATACAATCCTATACCTACTTCCGTAAGTGCTTTAATTAGTTCTTTTACAGATATTTGACCGTTATCCTTTTTATCCATTTTGTTGAGTGACGAAAAATTTCACAGGTGACCTTATCCTTGGAATTGTCTTTACAATTCGCATCTTGCCCTTTTTGCAATACGGACATTTTTGCATATCGTAGCCGATCAGTCGTTTTATTCGCTGTTGTGTCGTTTCCCCTTTTTTCTTTTCGGGTGTTTTCCTGTACATTGCCAACCGTTTGCTGTAACGGTTGCTCAAAATACCGTAATATCTTACCTTTACAAACCCTTTTGGGAGAATGTGCATTACAAAACGGCGTAAAAATTCCACACCGCTAATTGTCATTAGTTTTTGTTTCCCCTTATCTTGATAATCTTTATATTGAAATGTTACATTTTCACCGGAAATATTTACAATTCGTTGATTACTGATGGCAACTCTATGGATATATTGTCCGAGATATGTTATTACCCTGTCGGCATCAGCAAAAGAGGGCTCTGCATAAACCACCCATTTTTTGTCCCAAGCTTCATCTATTGTTTTTTGATAAGTCTGTAAAGTGTTTATTTTTTTTAGGTGGGCTTTCAGTTTTCTCATCATCACTGAACGAAAGTCAACACTTATCTTTCGTACAGAATAAAGATATTTTCCTTTTTTACCTATTTTTTTAATGGTTTCCGAGAATGAGATGCCGGCAGCGGGAACAAGACAATGAATGTGGGGATGAAGACTCAGATTTTGCCCCCAAGTATGAAGTATTGCCAGTGCTCCGCTTTCAACACCGTAGTGTGTATAACCGAATGTTCGTAATGTTTGCCACATACTTGAAAACAGCAAACTGTAAAATTTTTTACTATCTAATAGGCAAATCTCATTCAAAACCTTCGGCACGGTAAAGACAAAGTGGAAATATCTTGTATCAATAATCTGTTCCGAAACCTCTTCAATCCAAAAGGCTTGTTTCGATGATTGGCATTTAGGACAGTGACGATTCTTGCAACTGTTGTAGCTGTAACGCTCTGTTCCGCAATGGTCGC
This sequence comes from Bacteroidales bacterium, assembly GCA_015493215.1. Lineage (GTDB taxonomy): Bacteria > Bacteroidota > Bacteroidia > Bacteroidales > F082 > B16-G9. The sequence continues at coordinate 1,490 of WGDP01000266.1, forward strand.
ATACTTCTTTGTGTCCGCCCAAAGCAGCACTACGGCATAACCGGAGTGCATTTAATGTCCGTAATTGCCAAGTGTTCGGATTGTATTTTGATACAAATGCTTCACCGAATTGTTTAATTATTTGAGCAACTTCAAATTTTGTTCTGCTCATTTTTGTTCAGCATATAAAGTGTCAAGCGGACTATGAGGCGGAATATGTGGCAATTGGGCTACATGCAAGTATATCATTGTAGTTTGAATGGTTGCATGTCCTAACAATTGTTTTATGGTAACAATGTTGACGCCTTCTTCAAGTAAATGGGTAGCATAACTGTGCCGTAAAGAATGTAGATTAACTTTTTTTTGAATATTCGTTTTCTTTAATGCTTCACGCATAACCCAACTTAATCCTTTGGAACTGTATCGCCCGTCAAGTTCTTTACCGTTAAATAACCATTCCTGTGGATGCTCTACGGCAAGATATTTTTTTAACCCTTTTGCAATATAACCGGAAAGCGGAATGATACGGTCTTTTTTATATTTGCTTTGCCGTATGTGGATGGTCTTTCGCTCAAAATCAATATCGGAAATTTTAAGATTCCTTAATTCCTGCGAACGCAATCCTGCCGAATAGGAAAGTGTTAATATTATCCGATGTTTTAGTAACTTTGGGGCTCTAAAAAGTTCTTTGAGTTCTCTACGGTTTAAAATTACAGGTAACTTGGTGTCGTTCTTTAAGGAAGGTAAAGCAATAGCCCGCTTGTTAAGTCCGATATGGCGAAAATAATAACGCAGTCCGTAAACCATATGCTTAAAACTGCTTCGGGAAGGCGATTTCGGGTCAAGAGCAAGGGCTGTCAGGTATTCATTTATCTCATCATCGGAAATGTGTTCCGGTAACTTGCCGAAATGAATACTTATCAGGGCTACCCTTCGTAGATAATTGTGAAAGGTGGATTCGCTTTGCCCTCTTAATACCGTGTTTTGGTGAATAACCTTAAACACTTTTTCAAAGCCTTCTACCGTAAGTATGGCTTGGTCTACAATTTTGGATCTTTTTTCAATCATGATACTGAATTTTAAATTATTAAATTAATTTATCAGGGAGCTTTACGCTCCCTTTCAGTATCTGTTACTATATTTGTATTAATTTTGTTGCGGGATATCCCGAATTTATGAGGGATTTAGTTCAACAGAGGCTTAGAGAAAATGTTCTGACATGCTATTTTCTAGATTCCAATGGTTCATTTTGGCGCATTAAAGATAACAACTTGCTATTCTTTTTAGTTGCAGAAGGATACTATG
>WGDP01000267.1 GCA_015493215.1 Bacteroidales bacterium
AAAATACTCGAACGCTACGACCGTATGGTGAAAAAATACGGCATCTTACAATTGCTTCGCAAAGGTTTGGATGTGGAAGATGCTCATTTTACTTTGCTGTATCAACTGCCCATGGCAAGCAGCAGCCAATCGGTAAAAGAAAACTTTGAAAAAAACGAGTTCAGCGTTACCCGTCAGGTTCACTATAATTTAGATAAGACCGGAGAATCAATTGATATGGTTATTTTTATTAACGGAATAGCCATTGCCACCCTGGAGCTTAAAAATCCCTGGACAGGACAAAATGCCAAAGTACACGGTATAAAACAATACAAAAACGACAGGGATACCCGGCAGCCCCTGCTCAATTTTGGCCGTTGCATTGTGCATTTTGCCGTGGACACCGACGAGGTATATATGACCACCAAACTCAACGGCAGCAAAACATTCTTTTTGCCCTTTAATAAGGGTTACAAAAACGGAAAAGGCAATCCGCCCAATCCTTTTGGTCATAAAACAGCTTATTTGTGGGAGGAGATTTTTACCCGCGAAAGCTTAGCCAATATCATTCAGCATTTTGTACGTTTCGATGGCAAGCCCAAGGATGCACTCAGCAAGCGAACCTTGTTTTTTCCCCGCTATCATCAGTTGGATGTGGTGCGTAAAATCATTGCCCATGCCGCAAAAAACGGAGTCGGGCATACATACCTCATTCAGCATTCGGCCGGTTCGGGAAAATCCAATTCCATCACCTGGGCAACCTATCAACTAATCGAAACCTATCCGGAACACGCCGGCCTTCCCGGCGCAAGAGGGGTAAACCACCCACTGTTCGATTCGGTGGTGGTGGTAACCGACAGAAGATTGTTGGACAAACAGTTGCGCGAAAACATTAGAGAGTTTTCGGAAGTTAAAAACATCGTGGCACCTGCCTATTCGTCTAAGGACTTAAAAGAGAGTCTGGAACAGGGAAAGCGAATTATTATTACTACCATTCAAAAATTCCCTTTTATTGTGGATGGCATTGCCGATTTGAGCGATAAAAGATTTGCCGTGGTTATCGACGAGGCACACAGCTCGCAAAGCGGAACCGCTGCCGGAAAAATGAATGAGGCCATGGGCATCAAACAAAATGAAGAAGAGGAAGAAGATGCCCAGGATATTATCCTGAGAGCAATGAAAGCCCGTAAAATGAAAGGAAATACATCTTATCTGGCTTTTACTGCCACACCGAAAAATGCAACCCTCGAAAGGTTCGGCAACAAACAGGACAATGGCTCTTTTAAACCGTTTCATTTATATTCGATGAAACAGGCCATTGAAGAAGGATTTATCCTCGATGTTTTGGCGAATTATACCACTTATAAAAGTTATTACGAGATAGAAAAATCCATAGAGGATAATCCACTGTTCGACACAAAGAAAGCACAAAAGAAATTGCGGGCATTTGTCGAGAGAGACAAACGCACCATTGCCACAAAGGCTGAAATTATGATGGAGCATTTTATCAGTAAGATTTATAATACCAAAAAGCTAAAGGGAAAAGCCAAAGCCATGGTGGTAACGCAAAATATTGTGTCGGCCATCCGGTATTATCAGGCATTAAAGCATATTTTGGCTGATAAAAGCAACCCTTTTAAAATAGCAGTGGCATTTTCCGGCAAAAAAACAGTTGACGGAATAGAATACACAGAATCCGGACTTAATGGCTTTGCCGAAAAAGACACACGAAATAAATTTGATACAGATGAATACCGTATTTTGGTTGTTGCAAATAAATATCTTACAGGTTTCGATCAGCCAAAACTTTGTGCCATGTATGTCGATAAAAAGCTGCAAGGTGTCATGGCAGTGCAAGCTCTTTCGCGCTTAAATCGTGCCTGCGATAAATGTGGCAAGAAAACCGAAGACCTTTTCATTTTGGATTTCTTTAATCAAACAGACGATATCAAGGCTTCCTTTGACCCGTTTTATACTTCTACTTCTTTAAATAAAGCAACCGATATTAATGTGTTACATGAATTAAAAGGAACACTTGACGATGTTGGTGTATATGAGCATCAGGAAGTTGACAAATTTGTTGAAATGTATTTTAAGGGTGTAGATGCCCGGGAGCTGAGTCCGATAATTGATACGGCAGCCGGTCGTTTCAATCAGGAATTGGAATTGGAAGACGATGATAAAGCTGATTTTAAGATTAAGGCCAAGCAGTTTGTCAAAATTTACGGACAGATGGCTTCCATTATGCCGTATGAAGTAATTGAATGGGAAAAGTTATTCTGGTTTTTGAAATTCCTGATTCCTAAATTAATCGTTAAAACCAAAGAAGATGAATTAATTGACGAATTGCTTGAGTCGGTTGATTTGTCAACCTATGGCCTTGAAAGAACAAAGCTAAATCAAGCGATAGGCCTTGATGATTCAGCTACGGAGTTAGACCCGCAAAATCCCAATCCTCGCGGTGCTCATGGAGGTAGTGAAGAAAGAGACCCATTGGACGAAATAATAAAAGCATTTAACGAGCGATGGTTTCATGGCTGGGATGCCACGCCGGAAGATCAACGCATAAAATTTATTTCGCTAAGCAAGTATATTCAGGAGCATCCTGATTACCAATCAAAAGTTGCAGAAAATCAAGATTCGCAAAACAGAGACCTGGCGTTCAGGAGAATTCTTGACGAGGTTATGTCGCAACAACGCAAAAAAGAATTGGACTTATACAGGTTATATGCCAAAGATGATTCGTTTCATCAGGCATTTTTCGATACAATGAAAAGATTGATAGATAATCCACAAATACTAAAATCAACATAAGCTTTCTTGGGGCATTTTATAAGTTGTCATAATATTCTCAAAGCAGTCATAAACCAAAATCAATGTGGTTCGAGCAATTAACAGGATTTGAAGAAGAGTCTCCCGAAAATGTGAGGGAGAAACTTATTATTGACGGAGATTCATTTATATCAACGGTGAACCATAGAAAGATTACGTTTGGCCGATTGGAAATACCAACATTAGATCAATTAAGGCAAACAAATCTGCCAGAGGAATTGTTTAAAGGTAAAATTCAAATAAGTGAAGTAATTGCAGATGTTAAAGATCTTCATCGCTCAGCTGAAAACAGGGATGCTTTATTTCAGGTGGCATCACAGTTTAATCTGTTGGAAATGGTCAGCCCGTACAGAACTCCTGAAGAGGGCGTTGGCATTTATGAGCTTGACAAAACACAGGGGCCGGCTTGTGCAGTTGCTTGCGGTGCAGGAACAATCTATCGCAACTACTTTGTTAAAACAGGCAACCGGACAGGACAGTCTTCAGCACATCAAATAGATTGTTTGGAATTGATAGGTAAAGAGCTAAACAACAAGAATCAGAACCTTTGGACAATGGAAAACGGCTATGCCTTAGCCACTCAAAAAGGACTGCCAACCATTAATGAAAAGCTGGCTCAGTTAACGGATGAACAGAGAGAAAAATTAAAAGGGAAGCTGAAAGTGGGTATTCAGTGGAATACCGAAGTCACAATTGCTTTTAACAAACAAAAAGTATCTCAAATCTATTGCGCCGCCTTACCTGTTGCCTATTCCAATGTTGAAGCTGATTTATGGGAACCTTTTGCCCGTTTAATTCTTGAAGCAACCTATGAGGCCACCTTTTGGGCTGCGTTAAAAAACTATCAACAAACAAATAGCAATAAGCTTTTTCTAACATTGGTTGGTGGCGGAGCTTTTGGGAACAAACCCTATTGGATACTGGAGTCGTTGCAAAAAGTTATAAAGAAGTTCAAGAACACTCCTCTGGATGTTAGGATGGTAAGCCATAGCGCACCAAATCCTATGCTAAAGAGTTTTATAGATTAAACGGATCTCTTACCGTCTATCCAATACCATCTCTCAAAAAACAATCTATCACGACATAAAATGACGCACCTTATCGCTATCTTTGTTCGAAAACACAGAATCATGTCGAAAAAGTTTTTTTCACATTATACTGACTCATTTTTCGATTGAAATAAGCGGACATAGTTGAGTTAAGGTTATTTATAACAGAAACAAATTACAAAATTGAATCAGTAGTAAAACGTATGAATATGCAGCAGGCAACAAAATCCCGCTTTGGCTGTTTGGCTTTTTGTATTAATCAGGTATTCGTAACTACTCTACTGTTTTTCAAATAATCAACAAAAGCAAGCGAATAATAAAAATATCGCTGCACTTATCCTTTTTGTTTGATACACGACCATTGTGCACCTATTTTTGAAATCAATTCAAATTCAATTTTAAAAGTTAGATACAGTGAAAAAGCTTTCAGTTTTACTAAGTACAATGCTGCTATTTGCAACTTTAGGTTATTCACAAGTAGCAATCAACACAGATGGTTCAAATGCTGATAACAGTGCCATTTTGGATGTTAAAAGCACAACCAAAGGGTTACTGTTACCCAGAATGACTACTATTCAAATAAGTGGCATTTCAAACCCTGCTGCCGGGCTACTGGTTTATAATACCGACTCATCTGATTTTTACGGGTATAATGGTAGTAAATGGATATCCCTTTGGAATGAAGGAGATACGCTTGCTGACTGGTATTGTGGAAATCCCATAACAGACACACGTGACGGCCAATCTTACATTACAGCACAAATAGGCACACAATGCTGGATGGCCGAAAACCTCAACATTGGTACAATGATAAATGGCAGCACCAACCAATTTAACAACGGCGTTATTGAAAAGTACTGTTACAACGATGATACTGTAAACTGTGATGTGTATGGCGGATTGTACCAATGGCGCGAGATGATGCAATATGTTACCACCGAAGGAGCACAAGGCATCTGCCCCACCGGCTGGCACCTGCCTACCGATGCAGAGTGGATGATATTGGAAGAAGAGGCAGAATCAGTTTCCGGCGTAAACTGGAACACAACAGGAGCACGTGGCGATTATGCTGGTGGCAACCTGAAAGAAACAGGAACAAGCAATTGGCAATCACCCAATACCGGCGCCACCAATCAAAGTGGTTTTACAGGCCTCCCGGGGGGCCGACGCCACCCCGATGATGGGTCATTCAGTACCTTTGGCCACCTTGGCTACTGGTGGACGTCTAGCGAACAAAGTTCCTATATGTGGTTCCGATACCTGGCCTACGACGACGCACGGGTGTTCCGATACTACGACGTTGGATTGTACGGCTTCAGTGTTCGTTGCCTAAAGGACTGATCTGATAACTATCTAATTGACAATTTATCAAATTGTTGATTAGATTTATCTAGCACTAAGAAATATTAAGGCAACTTTAATCAACCACCATAACTAATTGAGTTAATCCGGTTTAAAGAATCAAAAATCAGGCAGTTTTCTTATTTCCTTTTTCGGTATAAAGAAACCTTTTAATTTTTTTGGTCGCTGTTTTAACAAACTCCTCTTCCTGAAGTTTTACCTCGGCAATACGCGAAAACCTGTTCACTTTTGAATTGACGTATGTACGGATATCCTTTTTCATCTCTTCAAACTTGTCTTCCACAAAACCGGAAAAATCGGCTACTTTCTCTTTCATTTCCCTGTATTTTAGCTCTACGCTTTCACGGTCGAAATGCACCAACGCAACAAGCTTGCCCTTCAACTCTACCACCAACGATTCCTGCACATGCGGATAATTGTTGATAACCGATTCGATGTCTTCCGGAAAAATATTTTCGCCACTGGGGCCTACAATAACATTTTTACTGCGTCCTCTTATATATAGAAAACCATCTTTATCAACAAACCCTAAATCACCGGTTTTAAACCACCCATCTCCGGTAAGAACAGCTTTGGTAAGTTCAGGCTCTTTGTAATATCCCTTCATTACATTATCGCCTTTTGCCCAAATTTCGCCTTCGCCTGTTTCCGGATTAGGGTTATGTATTTTTAGTGTAACCCCTTCCAATGCCGGCCCTGTTGATTGTAATTTTGTATTCTTTGGGTTTACACCGGCCAACAACGGAGATGTTTCGGTAAGTCCGTAACCAATGGCATACGGAAATTTAGCTTCACGCAAAAAAGCCTCCACCTCTTTATCAAGTTTTGCACCGCCAATTCCAAAAAACTTAAGGTGGCCTCCAAACATGGCATACAATTTTTTCCCGGCCATCCTGTTAAGGATTTTTCTAAAAAACGGCTTTTTATACAGCGACCTTGTAAGTTTTTTGTCATTAAAAGCCGGAAGAATTTTACTCCTGTATATCTTTTCAATAATAAGCGGAACCGATAACATAAGTGTTGGCTTTACCAATTCCAGAGCCGGAAGTAAAACCGCCGGAGTAGGCAGCTTGCGTAAGTAATAGATACTTGATCCCGAAATAAAAGGAAGCAAAAACCCAATGGTATTTTCGTAAGTATGCGACAATGGCAAAACAGACAAAAACCGGTCATCAGGTGTAATATCCTGCACCGAGCGACTGGCAACGGCATTGGAACAAATATTTTTATGGGTTAACATTACCCCTTTTGATTTGCCAGTTGTTCCCGAAGTATAAATAATTGCCGCCAGCATATCTTCGGAAACCATATAGCTTCCTTTTGGTTTATTACCCAGCTTAAAAACCAAATCTTTACCCTTGCACACTGAAAAATCTTCGATATGAACACGACTTTTTAACGAGCTGATTTTTAACTTATCAACCTTTGATATAAGCGCCCGGGAGACAAACAAAGCTTTAGCTTCGGAATGTTCCAGCACATTTTTAATTTCCTGCTCGCTAAAATCGGGAAGCAACGGAACCACCACAGCACCCATATAGGTTATTGCAAAATAGGCAACACCCCAATTCGGCATATTGGCACTTAAAATTGCAACCTTATCGCCGGGCTTTACCCCCATTTTTTCAAGCATAGCCGTAACTGCCAAAACCCGCTCATAAAAGTCATGATAGGTGATGGGCGTGTCAGCTACAAAAGCAACAGCAGGCCTTTCGGAAAACTTTTCAGCCGATCGCTTAAGCAGAGCCGGAAATGTGAGAGTTGGAAATGAATCATTCATATTAACAGTATAAATTACGGGTTTTAATTACAGTGGTTCTCAACCCTATCTGATAAATCATAATAAAACAAAGAACCTTTAATAACAGTACAAAAGTAAGATAAATATTTAACTTTCAGTATTGGCATCCCTTTCCAACAGCGCTTTCAATGCACTAATCTGCTGTGGGGTACCCAAAACAAAGAGTTTAAAATTATCCATCAGCATATGTTCGGGGCTGGGATTAATAACAAACTCGCCGGTGGCTTTCCTAACACCTATTATGTTAACTCCTGTCATTCTACGAAGTTGAACCTCTTTTAAAGGTTTTCCGCGTAGCCAGTCAGGAATTTTCTCCACAACAATCTCCTGTAATACAACCGATGCCTCCTCGTGAATATTAAGATGCTCCAAAAATTCTATCACTTCAGGTTGGGTAACCATGGAAGCCATATGGGCACCCCCCACACGCTCAGGCATCACAACACTGTCAACTCCGGCAATACGCAATTTCTTTTCCGAACTCTCATCGGAAGCACGGCTGATAATATTCAAATAGGCATTTAGCGAACGTGCTGTCAACACCACATAAAGGTTGTCGGCATCGTTTGGCAATGAAGTAATCAGCGCTTTTGCCGTTTTAATATCCGCCTTTAACAAAACCTCGTCAGCAGTAGCATCACCTTCCATAAACCGGACACGCTGCCCAATGTTATTGATAACAATTTCGTGATCTTTATCAATCACCACCACCGATTCGTTAAACGACTGCAATTCGGTAACTACCTGCTTTCCGTTACGCCCATAGCCGCATACTATCACATGATTTTCCATCCTCTTTAATTTTGATTTTCTTTTGTACCCTTTAAATATAAAGTTTATCTGACTTTGCAAAACGCTTTGTGTAAACTGCGACAAAAAATAGGTAAGTACCCCTATGCTGGAAACAATTAAAATCAAGGTAAAAATTTTCCCAGCATCCGAAAGGGGCTGAACTTCGCGAAACCCAACCGTTGAAGCTGTTATAATGGTCATGTAAACAGCATCTACAAAACCATAGTCTTCTAATATCATGTATCCGGCAGTACCAACCAGGACAATAATTATCAGATAAACCCCTGCCATTAAAAAATTGTACCGGTGCTTATTTTCCACATCCAAACTCATTACCACTTGTATTTATT